>NZ_QNVX01000048.1:0-27961 GCF_003314725.1 Rhodovulum sp. BSW8 | reverse complement strand
CCCCCCCCCGCCCTTCGGCAGATGCCCCGCAGACACGCTGCCGACGGCGCGCCCGGCCGTTGCCCGGCCGTTGCCCGACCGCGCCTCAAACGCGGTCCCGCCGACCCGTCCGGGGCACGAAGACCGAACCCGCGCCCCGGGGCGGAGCCGGCACGAGCGCGATTGCGCGGCCGCCCGTTTCGCCCTAGGTCCGGCCCATGACCGCCGCCCTCGACGATCTGCGCGGCCGCATCGCGGCCTGCCGGCTCTGCGCCGGGCGCTTTGCCGCGACCGCCACCGCCCATGCGCCGCGCCCGGTCCCCTGGTTCGGCCCGGCCCCGCGGGTGCTGGTCTGCGGACAGGCGCCGGGGCTTCGGGTGCACAAAGCCGGGCGGCCCTTCCTCGATCCCTCCGGCGACCGGCTCCGCGCCTGGATGGGAATCGGCCCCGAAACCTTCTACGACCTCTCCCGGGTCGCGGTGCTGCCGATGGCCTTCTGTTTCCCGGGCTATGACGGCGCGGGCGCCGACCTGCCGCCGCCCCCGCTCTGCGCCAAGACCTGGCACCGCGCCGTCCTCGCGGCGCTGGGTCCGGTGCCGCTGACCCTGCTGATCGGCGGCTATGCCCAGCGCTGGCATCTCGGCCGCGCGGCCCGGCCGGGCGTGACCGCCACCGTCGCGGGCTGGCGCGCCCATGCGCCGCAAGTCTTTCCCTTGCCACATCCCTCCTGGCGCAATACCGCCTGGCTCAACCGCAACCCCTGGTACGAGGCCGAGCTGATCCCCGCCCTCCGCCAGCGCGTCGCCGAGGTTCTCGCATGACCGCCGACACTTCCGCCCCCCAGCCGCGCAGTCGCGCCGCGGCCCTCGACCGCGCCCATGCCGCGATGACCGCTGCGCCCGACGACCCGGGGCCGCGGCTGGCCTATTACGGCCGCCTTGCCGCCAGCGAACTGGTGCTCCTGCTCGACCGCGACGCCGAGGACGACCGGATCGCGCCCCGCATCTTCGATCTCGACGAGGGCCGCGTCGTGCTGGCCTTCGCCGACGAGGGCAGGCTGACCGATTTCACCGGCACGCCCTCGCCCTATGCGGCGATGCCGGGCCGGACGCTGGCTGCGATGCTGGCCGGGACCGGCCTCGGCCTCGGCGTCGATCTCGGCACCGGGGCGGGCGAGCTTCTGCCCGCCGCGGCGGTCGAGTGGTGGGCCGGGATGCTGGCCGCGCCGCCCGAGCCGCTCGACCTCGTCCCCGAGGCGCTGACCCCGCCGGGCGATCTGCCCGCGCCGCTTCTGGCCGCGCTCGACACCTGCCTCGCCGATGCGGCCGGGCTCGCCGCCTGCGCCTGGCTCGCCGGGCTCCGCCACCCCGCGGGCGAGACGACGCTGCTTCTGGCCTTCCTCGACCCGGCCGAGGGCGCCGAACCCGCGCTCGCCCGCGCGGTCTCCGAGGCCGTCCGCTTCAGCGGTCTCGACAGCGGCGCGCTCGATCTGGCCTTCTTCGCGTCCCAGGCACCGATGGCCGCCCGGCTCTCGCGTCTCGGCCTCCGGATCGAGCTGCCCCAGCCCGCGCCCGAAACCCTGACCCCGCTCGCCGATCCCGACGCGCCCCCCCGCCTGCGTTAGGCCGACTGCGTTAGGCCGCCTGCGCCCCCCGCCTGCGTTGGGCCGCCTGCGCCGAACCGCCTCTTCTTCTTGGCGAAAATACCCCCGCCGGAGGCGCCGCGCGCGTCCAGCGCGCGGCCGGGCCCAAGGCCGGACCAGCAGGGCGCAAGCCCTGTGCAGGCCGGGGGCGGGAGCGCCCGGGCCTGACGCCCCTCAATACCCCCGCGCCCGGTCGACCCGGAACAGAAGCGGCTCGCCCGCCTCCGCGCGGCGCACATTCTCGGCGATCACCCGCGCGGCCGAGGCAGGGCGGGTTTCCGCGGCCACATGGGGCGTCACCGTGACCCGCGGATGGCTCCAGAACGGATGATCGGGCGGCAGCGGCTCGACCCGGAAGACGTCCAGCGTGGCATGGCCCAGCCGCCCGGCATCGAGCGCCGCCAGAACCGCCGCCTCGTCCAGCAGCGCCCCCCGGCCCGGATTCAGCAGAACCGCCCCCTGGGGGAGCCAGGACAGCCGCTCGGCGTCGATCAGCCCCTCGGTCTCGGGCGTCCGGGGCAACAGAAGCACCAGGATCTCGGCCCGCTCCAGCACCGGCCGCAGCCCCTCCGCGCCGTGATGGCACTCGACCCCTACTACGGACCGCGCCGTGCGGCTCCAGCCCAGCACCCGGAACCTCAGCGCGGCCAGCGCCTCGGCACAGGCCCGGCCCAGCTCGCCCAGGCCCAGCACCGCGACCGTCCGGTCGCGCGCCAGCGGCGGCACGCGCTTGTCCCAGTGCGGCGCGGTTGCGCGAATGTGGCGGTCGATCCCCAGATGATGGCGCAGCACATGGCCCGTCACCCATTCGACCATGCCCTCCTCGAGGCCCGCATCGACCATCCGGCAGAGCGGCTGGGTCAGGGTCGGGTTGCCGACCACGGTCTCGACCCCGGCCCAGAGGCTCAGGACCGCCTTGGCCCCGGTAAAGGGCGTGAAATCCGAAATCCCGCCCCTCGGCGCGAAGACCACATAGTCGATGGCCGCCGGATCGCCGGTCTCGGTCGTCACCTCGGCCGCGATCCCGGCCTCCTCGAAGGCGCGGGCCAGCGGCGCGCGATACTCGGCCCAAAGCCCGGGCGGTGCCGAGAACAGGATCTTCGGCATCAGCGCCCCCGCGGCCGGTGGATATGTGCGCTCTGCACCAGCCCGAAGGCCGCCAGCAGCACCAGCATCGCCGATCCGCCATAGGACACCAGCGGCAAGGGCACCCCCACGACCGGGGCCAGCCCCATCACCATCGACATGTTGACCGCGAAGAACAGGAAGAAGGTCGCCGCGATCCCCAGCGTCAGCAGCGACGAGAACCGGTCCCTGGTCTGCATCGCCGACGAGATGCAGAAGACGATGATCAGCACATAAAGCGCCAGCAGGGAAATCCCGCCGATAAAGCCGAATTCCTCGGCCAGCGTCGTGAAGATGAAATCGGTATGCTTCTCGGGCAGGAAGTTCAGCCGCGACTGCGTGCCCTGCATGAAGCCTCGGCCCGCCCAGCCGCCCGATCCCAGCGCGATCTTCGACTGGGTGATGTGATAGCCCGCCCCCAGCGGGTCCGAGGACGGGTCGAGGAAGGTGTCGATCCGGCGGAACTGATAGTCCTTCAGCAACTGCCAGGGCGTGCCGCGGCTGGCGAAGACCGCCGAGACGAGCCCCACGCCCCCCGCGACCACCACCGCAAAATAGGCCCAGTGCACCCCCGCCAGAAACATGATGATCCCGCCCCCCGCGATCAGCAGAAGTGCTGTGCCCAGATCGGGCTGCTTCAGCACCAGCGCCGTCGGCAACAGGATCAGCAGAAGCGGCAAGGCCACGAATTGCGGCTTCGACACATGGCGGATGTCGAGCCAGTCGTAATAGGCGGCCAGCATCATCACCAGCGTGATCTTCGACAGCTCGGAGGGCTGCAGCCGGAAGACCCCCAGATCGATCCAGCGCTGGGCGCCCATCCCGACCGTGCCGAAGAAATCGACCGCGACCAGCAGCAAGACCGAGATCCCGTAGGCCAGCGCCGCCATGTTGCGCCAGAACCAGATCGGCACGAAGGCGACGACGAACATCACCGTCATCCCCAGCGCAAAGCGTTTCATCTGCGGATCGGCCCAGGGCTCGAGCCGCCCGCCCGCCACCGAATAAAGCATCATGAAGCCGATGCCCGCCACCGCCGTCAGCAGCAGCACCAGCGCCCAGTTGACATACAGCACCTTCGACAGGCCGGTCGGCACGCGCTTGACGTTATATTCAAGATAGCTCACGCCCGGCTCCTCCCGCCCGACGCGAACGACCCGGGATCGCGCAGCGGCAAGTCGTTCAGGCGCCGTTCGGCCTCCCAGCGCTGGTCGCTCGGATAGGCCTCGCCGGGCGGCACCCGGCCATAGAGCGCACGCAGCGTGATGTCGCGGGCGATGGGCGCGGCCACGGCCGAGCCGCCGCCGCCATGCTCGACCACGACCGCGACCGCGACCTTGGGCGCCTCGACCGGGGCGAAGGCCACGAACAGCGCATGATCGCGCCGCTCCCAGGGAAGATCCTCGTTGCGGAAGACGCCCGCCGCGCGCTCGGCGGCGGTGATGTTGCGCACCTGGCTGGTGCCGGTCTTGCCCGCCATCGCCATGCCCTCGGCCACGACGCGCGAGCGATGCGCCGTGCCGCGCCGCGAATTGACCACCGCATCCATGCCCTTGCGGATCCGGGCGAGGTTCACGGGATGAATGTCCAGCGGCGCGCCCGCGCCCGAGGGTTGTTCGACCCCGTCGATCGACCGCACCAGCCGCGGCGTCACCGCCCGCCCGCTGGCGATCCGCGCCGACATCACCGCCAGTTGCAGCGGCGTCGCCAGTACGTAGCCCTGGCCGATCGAGGCGTTCAGCGTGTCGCCGACCTGCCACTCCTGGCCATAGCGCGCGCGCTTCCAGGCGCGGTCCGGCGCCAGCCCCTCGGCCACCGCCGACATCGGCAGATCGTGATGTACGCCAAGGCCCAGCTTGCGCGCCATCGCCGCGATATTGTCGATGCCGACGCGTTGCCCGACGTCGTAATAGTAGACGTCGCAGGATTGCTGCAGGCTCTCGGTCAGGTTGACATGGCCATGCCCGCCGCGGCTCCAGCAATGGAACCGCCGTTCGCCAAGTTTGAGGTAGCCCGGGCACCAGACCGTGTCCTCGGGCGTGATGACCCCGGCTTCCAGCGCGGCCAGCGCGGTCACGACCTTGAAGGTCGAGCCCGGCGGATAGGCGCCCTGCACCGCCTTGTTCGACAGCGGCCGGAAGGGCGTGCCTGTCAGCGCCCGGTAATCGGCGACCGAGATGCCCTGCACGAACTTGTTCGGGTCGAAGCTTGGCGACGAGGCGATGCCCAGCACGTCGCCATGCTCGATGTCCAGCACCACGGCGGCGGCGCTTTCCTCGCCCAGCCGGGCCTGCATGAAGTTCTGCAGCCCGGCGTCGATGGTCAGCTGCAGGTCCGAGCCCGGCTGGCCGTCGATCCGGTCCAGCTCGCGGATCACCCGGCCCGCGGCATTGACCTCGATCCGGCGGGTGCCGGCCTTGCCGCGCAACAGCTCTTCTTCCTTGGCCTCGACCCCGGTCTTGCCGATCTGGAACCGCGGGATCTGCAACAGCGGGTCGGGGTCCTCGAGCTTCGACAGGTCATAGTCCGACACCGGCCCGACATAGCCTACCACATGGGCGAAATCGGGGCCCATCGGATAGTGCCGCGACTGCCCGACCTCGGGCGTGATGCCGGGCAGGACCGGCGCGTTGACCGCGACGCCTGCAACCTCTTCCCAGCGCATCCGGTCGGCGATGGTGACCGGCACGAAGGGGCTGTGGCGGCGGATCTCCTTCAGCGCGCGTTCGACGGTCTCGTCGTCCAGCCGCACCAGCCGGGTCAGCCGCGCCAGCGCCTGTTCGGGATCGCCCGCATCCTCGCGCACGATGACGATCCGGTAATTCTGCTCGTTCTCGGCGATCACATGGCCCTGGCGGTCGTAGAGGATGCCGCGCGCGGGCGGGATCAGGCGGATGTTGATCCGGTTCTCTTCGGCCAGCAGGCGGAACTCGTCGGCCTGGGTCACCTGCAACTGCCGCATCCTCAGCGCCAGCACCCCGGCAAACAGCGCCTGGGCCCCGCCCAGCACCAGCGTCCGCCGGCCGATCCGGCGGCTGCTTTCCTCGGCCTCGCGTTGCGACCGCTTCATCGGTTCAGCCCCCTCGGGTCCAGATCGCCCGGCGTGACCCGGCACACCCCCAGCGCATAGCGCGAGGCCAGGGCGACCAGCGGATAGCCCAGCGCCGTCACCAGCGCGAGGAATATCAGCCGCCCGAAATCGGCCTCGGGTACCGAGAACAGCGCCAGCACCAGCCCGTCGGCCAGGTAAATCGCGAAGATCGTGCCCCCGGTCAGCAGCCATTCCGGGCCGAAGGCCGTCTCGACCGAGACCTGCTGTCGCGCGCGCAGGAATTCGGACCCGACCAGCACAAGGGCGGTCATCAGCCCCGGCGGGCGCATCAGCAGCATGTCGAGCATCAGGAAGACGCCCGCGATCAGCCAGGGCGGCAGGTAGTCGGGGCGCCGCTGCAGCCAGGCCAGCGTCAGGCACAGCATCCAGTCGGGGGCGGGCAGGCGGCCCGGGCGGGTTTCCAGCGGCAGGATCATCACGAAGACCGTCAGCACCGCGAGGCCTAGGAAGATCAGCCGGTACAGCCAGCGGTCAAGCGTTGTCGGGTCAACCATTGCCGGGCTCTCCGCCCGCATCGGCCGCCGGGGCGGGCATCGGCTGCGGCCCCACCGGGGCCGGGATCACCAGCGCGCCGGGATCGCGGATCACTTCGTTGGCGTGGCTTCTGAGCACCCGCAGGAATTCCAGCCGGTCGTATTCGGCGGCCAGCCGCACCCGCAGCCGCTGGTCGCGCCCAAGCGCGAGATGGCCGACCAGAAGCCCCGCCGGGAACACCCCGCCATCGCCCGAGGACACCACCCGGTCGCCGGGCCGCACCACGGCCGGGTCCTCGACGAAGTCAAGCACCGGCGCCGTCGAGTTGTCGCCCGCAAGGATCGCGCGCTGGCCCGAGGGCTGGATCGTGACCGGTACGCGGCTGTTGGAATCGGTCAGCAGGATGACCCGCGCCGTGGTCTCGCCCACGCCCGAGATCCGGCCGACAAGCCCCAGCCCGTCGGTGGTGGCCCAGCCGTCGAGAATGCCGTCGCGCGCCCCCACATTCAGCAGCACCGACTGGCGGAAGGGCGATCCGCTATCGGCCATCACCACGCCCGTCACATAGGTCAGGCTTGGATCGAGCCGCACATTGTTCAGGTCCAGAAGCTTGGCGTTTTCCTGTTCCAGCTGCAGCGCCGCCTCTTTCCAGGCCTTCATCTGCCGCAGCTCGCGGCGCAGCTCCTGGTTCTGCTCGGCGAGACGGGCATAGGACTGAAAGCCCTCGACCAGCTCGGCGCCCTTGGTGATCGGCGCCATCGCCCAGTCGAAACCGGGGATCACACGGTCGATCAGCGCGGCGCGCATGCGCTCGACCCTGGGGCTGTCGATCCGCCACAGCACGAACAGCGCCATCAGGACGAAAACCGTCCCGCCGATCAGGATGCGGCGGATCGGGCGGGCATAGTCGATCTGGGTGTTGCGATCTGCGGCCAAGTCAGCCTCGCTTGCGGCACGCGCGGCCTGCCGGTGTCATGCCGGGGTCAGGCCGGGCTCAGCTCTCGTAATCTATCACATGCCGGAGCTGTTTTTCGTATTCCAGCGCCTTGCCGGTACCCAGCGCCACACAATTGAGTGACTCGTCGGCGACCGAGATCCCAAGCCCCGTCTGCTCGCGCAGCGCAAGGTCCAGCTCGCCCAGAAGCGCGCCGCCGCCCGTCAGCATCACGCCGCGGTCGACGATGTCGGCCGCCAGATCGGGCGGCGTCGCCTCAAGCGCGGTCATCACCGCCTCGCAGATCTGCTGCACGGGTTCGGCCAGCGCCTCGGCGATCTGGGCCTGGTTGATCTCGATTTCTTTCGGCACTCCGTTCAACAGGTCGCGGCCCCGGATATGCATGACCGCGCCGCGTCCGTCATCGGGCATCCGCGCCGAGCCGATCGAGGTCTTGATGCGTTCCGCCGTGGCCTCGCCGATCAGGATGTTCTGCTGGCGGCGCAGGTAGTTGATGATGCCGTCATCCATCCGGTCGCCGCCGACGCGGACCGAGCGGGCATAGACGATGTCGCCCAGGCTGAGCACCGCGACCTCGGTGGTGCCGCCGCCGATATCGACGACCATGGACCCGGTCGGATCGGTGATCGGCATGCCCGCGCCGATGGCCGCGGCGATGGGCTCGGCGATCAGGCCCGCGCGGCGGGCGCCCGCCGACAGCACCGACTGGCGGATCGCGCGTTTCTCGACCGGGGTCGCGCCATGGGGGACGCAGACGATGATCTTGGGCTTGGTGAAGGTGGTGCGCTTGTGGACCTTGCGGATGAAATACTTGATCATCTCTTCGGCCACATCGAAATCGGCGATCACGCCTTCGCGCATCGGCCGGATCGCCTCGATGGACCCGGGTGTGCGCCCCAGCATCAGCTTGGCGTCCTCGCCGACGGCCAGCACCTGCTTGCGCCCGTCCTTGACGTGGAAGGCCACCACCGAGGGCTCGTTGAGGATGATGCCGCGTCCCTTGACATAGACGAGCGTGTTCGCCGTGCCGAGGTCGATCGCCATGTCCGACGAGAACAATCCGCCAAATCCTGCCATGTCGTGGGGTCCCGCAATTGAAAGTCAGGGTCCGCGAGTCAGCCACCGGGACCGGCCCACGTTATAGGCGGTCGGCGGCGGGGCGGTAAAGGGCGCATTCTACGGGGTGGAAGCGCCTTTCCGCCGCTTTCACCTATCGAACATTTGTAATGGGAAATTCCCGCGTTCTTGAGGCTCAAAGTCTCAGTTTTCGAACATAAAGCCACCGGGGCAGGGCGCAGCGCGCGCCACCCCGGCAGCGGGGCTGCGGATCAGATCGCGGCCAGGTTCCCTTCGGGCTTGGTCTTCTCGCGCCGGACCATCAGCCGATTCAGGGCGTTCACATAGGCCTTGGCGCTGGCCACCACGGTATCGGTGTCCGAGGCCTGGCCGGTCGCGATCTTGCCGTCCTCCGACAGGCGCACGCTGACCGTGGCCTGGGCGTCGGTGCCGCCGGTCACCGCATGCACCTGGTAAAGCTCCAGATGGGCGTGATGCTCGACCAGCTTCTTGACCGCCGCGAAGGTGGCGTCGACCGGCCCGTCGCCCTGCGCCGTGACCCGGTGCTCGACCCCGTCGACCGACAGGATCAGGTCGGCCGATTGCGGCGCCTCGGTGCCGCAGATCACCCGCAGGAACTTGACCTGGATGCGGTCATGTTCGGCGTCCAGATCGCTGTCGCGCATCAGCGCCAGCAGGTCGTCGTCATAGACCTCCTTCTTGCGGTCGGCGAGCGCCTTGAACCGCACGAAGACATCCTTCAGCTGGTTGTCGCCCAGATCGAAGCCCAGCTCCTTCATCTTCGAGCGCAGCGCGGCGCGGCCCGAATGCTTGCCCATCACCAGGTTGGTGGCATTGAGCCCGATATCGGCGGGGCGCATGATCTCGAAGGTCTCGGCATTCTTCAGCACGCCATCCTGGTGGATGCCGGATTCATGCGCGAAGGCGTTCTTGCCGACGATGGCCTTGTTGAACTGCACCGGAAAGCCCGAGACGGTCGCGACCTTGCGGCTCAGCCCCATGATCCGGGTGGTGTCGATGCCGGTCTGGAAGGGCATGATGTCGTTGCGCACCTTCAGCGCCATCACCACCTCTTCCAGTGCGGTATTGCCCGCGCGTTCGCCAAGCCCGTTGATGGTGCATTCGATCTGCCGGGCGCCCGCCTCGACCGCCGCCAGCGCGTTCGCCGTCGCCATGCCCAGATCGTTGTGGCAGTGCGTGGCAAAGACGATCTGATCGGCGCCGGGCACGCGCTCCAGCAGCATCTCGATCAGTTTCGCGCTTTCGCGCGGCGCGGTATAGCCCACGGTGTCGGGGATGTTGATCGTGGTCGCGCCCGCCCTGATCGCGGTCTCGACCACGCGGCAGAGGTAATCGTGCTCGGTCCGGGTCGCGTCCATCGGCGACCATTGCACGTTGTCGCAGAGATTGCGGGCATGGGCCACGGTCGCCTCGATCCGCTCGACCATCTCGTCCTGCGTCAGCTTGGTGATGTCGCGATGCAGGGGCGAGGTGCCGATGAAGGTGTGGATGCGCGGCCGGGCGGCATGCTGGACCGCTTCCCAGGCGCGGTCGATATCGGGGAACTGGGCGCGGGCCAGCCCGCAGATCACTGCGTTGCGCGAATTCTTCGCGATGTCGCGCACCGCCTCGAAATCGCCTTCCGAGGCAATCGGGAAGCCCGCCTCGATGATGTCGACGCCCATCTCGTCGAGCATCGCCGCGATTTCCAGCTTTTCGTCATGGGTCATGGTGGCGCCGGGGCTTTGTTCGCCGTCGCGCAGGGTGGTGTCGAAAATCAGGACGCGGTCCTGGTGCGAGCTCTCGGTCATGGCAGAATCTCTCTTGTCTTTAGCCTTAGCCTTCGGGGGAATGCGGCGCGGAAGATACCCTCTGAGCGGTCGCGCCTGTCCGGCACGCTCAGAGGCGGCTAAGGAGAAGAAGAAGGCCGAGGGACAGCGTCCGCGCAGGCTGCGCGGTAATGATCGCAATATGTCCGTGGCGTTCCATGGGCGGAAGTATAAGCGGCTCGGTCGCGCAGGGGAAGGGTCTTTCGCGGGACCCGCCGCGCGGTCTGGCCGCAGCCCGGTCCGCCCGGCGAATATGACATGGAGATTTCCGTTACGGCGTGAATTCGGAAAATTGAACATGTCATCGGCCGAGGTCGGGACGAGTTGCCGTCGGAGGAGGAGGGCGCCCGGCCCGGGGCCTTGCGGGAGGAGCGTGAATGGTGCATGGCGCCGCGCCGAGGAGCCGCCGAACCTGCTGGTGGACAGCACCGCGATCGAGTTCCTCGGGTGAAGCGGGGGCGGGACCCCAGCCGGGCCGCGTAAGCCCGATGAACCGAACTGGCAGGCCCGCAAGCATGGCGTTCAGGGCCGCCGCCAATGGCGCAAGGGGCCTCTGGCCAGGGATGCCGCCGCTTCGGACATCCGCGCCGACGCTCTCGGCCCCGGCACACCCGGCCGGGAAGACGACACCCCCTTCCTCGGGAAAACGATCCCCGGGATCGTTTTCCGATCCGCCTCATTGCCGGACTTGCCCGACCGGATCCCCCAGGCCGAGGATATCGGCACCGTGACCGCGGACGGCGCTTGCGGCACTCGACGCGGTCACAGCGCCATCATCCTGCGCGGCGCCACGGCGATCATCCCGGTCCGGAAAAACGGCCGGCCATGGACAGAGAACTGCCCTGCGGCGCTCGGCTCTGCTCCCGGACCGATGGCGGATATCGGCTTGCCCCGCAACGAAACCCTGCGCGCCACGCGGTCCCGTGGCAGGGCGTTCCGGACGCGGCGGACAGGATACCACGCCCGAAGTCGCGCCGAGGCAAAGATGCCCGCGCCGGTTCGCTCGGACCGGTGGCGCTGAATCGGCTCGGCCCCAAGTCCTTCGGAGAGCGCATCGCCGCGATCGACCCGGACCGCCAAGCCGCCGAACTCCACATCCGCGTCATTCGCCATTGCCGCTCGGACCAATGGCGCGACATGGCTCGTTCATCAGCCGTCTCAACGCTCCGGCACCGCCGAAAGCGTCCGCGTGGCCTGAACCTGAAGGGGAAAGGGAAAGGGAAAGGGGAAAGGGAAAAGGGAAAAGGGAAAGTCACGCCTCGGGCCGCCTTTCGGCAACAATGCCCGGCCCGATCAACCGCAAGCCGCAGAAGGTCGCCTCGCTGACCTTCGACGGGGGGATGTAGCCCGCGCTCGGCGTTCGGAGGCGCGGGGGCTCAGTCGGCGGGCGGCGGGGCGCTGGCCGCCTCGGGGCGGTCTGCCGCGCCTGCGGGCGCCGTCGTCAGCACCCCGTTGGTCCAGGTGCCCGACCGGATCTCGCCATCCGAGTATTTCATCACGCCCTCGCCCTCGTAGCGGCCATCCGAGAACATGCCCTCGTAGATGTCGCCATTGGCATAGGTGGCGCGGCCGCGGCCGTCGAACTTGCCGGCCTTCCAGCCGCCGGTATAGCTGAACCCGTCGGGCATGGTGATCGTGCCCTGACCCTCGCGCTGGCCCTTGACGAAGCTGCCCGAATAGACCGAGCCGTCGGCATAGGTCGCGGTGCCCTCGCCATGGCGCAGCCCGCCCATCCAGTCGCCGGTATAGCTGTAGCCGCCGGCATGGGTCATCGTGCCCGTGCCGTCATAGGCGGCATCCTTGAACTGGCCCTCGTAGACCAGCCCGTTGGGGAAGGTGGCCTTGCCCGCGCCGCCGATCACGCCCCCGGTCCATTCGCCCTCATAGGTCGAGCCGTCGGCATAGGTGACCTTGCCGGTGCCGTCGGGAAGATCGGCCCGGAACTGACCCTCGTAGACCGCGCCGTCGGGATAGGTCAGCTTGCCCAGCCCCTCGATCCGGCCCGCGACCCATTCGCCCTCGTAGCGATAGCCGTCGGCGCCGGTCAGCGTGCCCTTGCCGTGGCGCTTGTCGTTGCGGTACTCGCCCTCGTAGACGTCGCCATTGGCGAAGGTGACCTTGCCGGTGCCGTGCCGCTCGCCATTGACGAAGAGGCCCTCGTAGATGTCGCCGTTGGGCTGGGTCAGGGTGCCGAGACCGTTCATCTCGCCATCCTTCCAGGACCCGGAATAGCTCAGTCCCTCGGGGGTGGTCAGCGTGCCCTTGCCGGACCGCTGGTTCTGGGACATCTCGCCTTCATAGACGCGCCCGCCCGGATAGGCGATCCTGCCCTTGCCGTCCTTGACGCCGTTGACCCAGGTGCCCTCGTAGACATAGCCGTTGGGGCTGGTCATCTTGCCGATGCCGTGATGGACCGCGTTGCGGAATTCGCCCTCGTAGCGCACCCCGTTGGCATAGACCGCGACCCCGGTGCCGGTGATCTTGCCGTCCTGCCATTCGCCCTCGTAGGTGCCGCCATCGGCGAAGGTGATCTTGCCGGTCCCCTCGGGCTTGCCGTCCCTGAACTGGCCCTCGTAGACCGACCCGTTCACGAGCCGCGCGATGCCGGTGCCCTCGATCCGGCCGTCGACCCACTGGCCCGAATATTCGTAGCCATTGGGCAGCCGGTAGGTGCCGGTGCCGTCCTGCTTGCCGTTCTTGAAGGTGCCCTCGTAGATGCCGCCATTGTCGTATTGCTTGGTGACGACATCGCCGCTGTCCTGGGCCAGAGCGGTTCCGCCCGCGGCCAGCGCCGCGACCAAAGCCAGACGCGCCGTGATCCTGCCTGTTTTCTGCACCCGAGCCCCCATCGCCCTGCCGTGTCGCGGTTCTCTTTGAAAGCGCGGAAACCCTAGTGGAGCCTCGGCGGGCTTACAACGCTTTTCACCACCCGATGTCTTTCACTTGGCCGTCAGTCTGCTAAGAGGCGGAACAGGACGCGACGAGGACTTTCATGGCCGACGACCGGTTCCGCCTGACCCTGGCCCAGCTCGACCCGACGGTCGGGGCGCTGGCCGAGAATGCCGCCAAGGCACGCGCCGCCTGGGCGGCCGGGCGCGACGCGGGCGCCGACATGGTGGCGCTGCCCGAGATGTTCCTGACCGGCTATCAGGTGCAGGATCTGGTGCTGAAGCCCGCCTTCCTCGCCGATGTGGCCGCCCATCTCGAGGCACTGGCGCGCGATTGCGCCGTCGGGCCTGCGCTTGGGATCGGGGCGCCGGTCGCGGATGATGAGGGGCGCTACAACGCCTATCTCATCTGCGAGGGCGGCCGGATCGCGGCCCGCATCCTCAAGCATCATCTGCCCAATGACGAGGTCTTCGACGAAAAGCGTGTCTATCGCAGCGGGCCGATCAGCGGCCCCTACCGGATCGGGCCGCTCCGGATCGGCACGCCGATCTGCGAGGATGCCTGGTACGAGGACGTGACCGAGGCCCTGGCCGAGACCGGGGCCGAGATCCTGCTGGTGCCGAACGGCTCGCCCTATCATCGTGGCAAGCTCGACCAGCGGAAGACCATCATGGTCGCGCGCGTCGTCGAGACCGGGCTGCCGCTGGTCTATCTCAACCTCGTGGGCGGGCAGGACGACCAGGTCTTCGATGGGGGGTCGTTCGTGCTGAACCCGGGCGGGGCGCTGGCGCTGCAGATGCCGGTGCTGGACGAGGCGCTGACCCATGTCGAGTTTCGCCGCACGCCCGAGGGCTGGCGCGCCGGGCCGGGCGCGCTTGCCCCGCTGCCCGATGCCTGGGAACAGGACTACCGCGCGATGGTGACCGGGCTTGGCGCCTATGTCGTGAAAAGCGGGTTCTCGAAGGTGGTGCTGGGGCTGTCTGGCGGGATCGACTCGGCGCTGGTCGCGGCGATCGCGGCCGATGCGCTGGGGCCCGAGAACGTCCATTGCGTGATGCTGCCTTCGGAGTTCACCTCGGCCGCGTCGCTCGAGGATGCGGCGGCGGTGGCGACGGCGCTGGGCTGCCGGCTCGACGAGGTGCCGATCTCGGGGCCGCAGGCGGCCGTCGGCGAGGCGCTCGGCCCGCTTTTCGAAGGCACCGCGCCCGGCATCACCGAAGAGAACGTGCAGTCGAGGCTGCGCGGGCTGATCCTGATGGCGATCTCGAACAAGTTCGGCGCGATGCTCCTGACCACCGGCAACAAGTCGGAAGTGGCGGTCGGCTATGCCACGATCTATGGCGACATGGCGGGCGGCTACAATCCGATCAAGGATCTCTACAAGACCCGCGTCTTCGAGACCTGCCGCTGGCGCAACGCCCATCACCGGCCCTGGATGAAGGGACCGGCGGGCGAGGTGATCCCGCCCCGGGTGATCGAGAAGTCGCCCTCGGCGGAACTGCGGGCCGATCAGAAGGACGAGGACAGCCTGCCGCCCTATCCGGTGCTCGACCGGATCCTCGAGGCGCTGGTCGACGAGGACCTGTCGGTATCGGATCTCGTCGCGGAAGGGTTTGACGAAGAGACGGTGAAGCGGGTGGAGCATCTGCTTTACATCAGCGAATACAAACGTTTCCAGTCGGCTCCCGGAGCCCGTCTGACGCCGCGGGCATTCTGGCTCGACCGGCGCTATCCCATCGTCAACCGCTGGCGCGACCCGTCCTGAACGGGACCCCGATTTTTCGCAGAAAAATCGCGCCCGGTCGTTCCGTGCCGCGCCGCACGGATGCCCTGCGCCTGTGGCGACTGGACCCAAGGCGCCCGCCCCATATCTCAGGACGCAGAACCACCTGACTGCAACCTGACCGGAGGGACCCGCCATGGCCCAACCCAAAGTCGCCGTGATCTTCTATTCGACCTACGGAACCAACCACCAGATCGCCGAGGCCGCCGCCGAGGCCGCTGCCGCCGCGGGGGCCGAAGTGCGCCTTCGTCGGGTGGCCGAGACCGCGCCCGAAGAGGTCGTCAAGGGGCAGGAGGCCTGGGCCGCCCAGGCCGAGAAGATGGCCCATATTCCCGAGGCCACGCCCGAGGACCTGGCCTGGGCCGACGCCTTCTTCTTCTCGACGCCCACCCGGTTCGGTGTCGCGGCCAGCCAGTTGCGCGCCTTCATCGACACGCTCGGGCCGGTCTGGCAGCAGGGCAAGCTGGCCAACAAGGCCGTGACCGCCACCTCCAGCGCGATGAACCTGCATGGCGGTCAGGAAGGGACGCTGCTGACGCTGTACCCGACCTTCATGCATTGGGGCTCGATCC
This sequence comes from Rhodovulum sp. BSW8, assembly GCF_003314725.1. Lineage (NCBI taxonomy): Bacteria > Pseudomonadati > Pseudomonadota > Alphaproteobacteria > Rhodobacterales > Paracoccaceae > Rhodovulum > Rhodovulum sp. BSW8. The sequence goes on along the minus strand of NZ_QNVX01000048.1, from coordinate 12,524 downwards.
TGGTGCCGCCGGGCTTCACCGACGACACCGTCACAGCGGCCGGGGGCAATCCCTATGGATATTCCGCCAAGGCGGGAGAATTCGACGACGCCGGCAAGGCCGCGGTTGCTCATCAGGCCCGGCGGCTGGTCGAGGTCGCGGGCAAGCTGATCGCCTGACCGCGCGGCGCCCGGCGGCGCTCAGATCTCGGTGACGGGGCAGCGGTCGAGAAGCGCCTCGGTATCCTCGCGGGTGCACAGCGCGGTGGCATCGGTCATCACCGCCGCGCTGGCGGCCGCAGCGCCCCATTGCAGCGCGCGGGCCAGCTCGGCGCCGCGCGCCAGCGCCAGCACGAAGGCGCCGACGAAGCTGTCGCCCGCCCCCACCAGCGATCGCACCGGCACCTTGGCCGCCGCCACATGCAGCCTCAGCCCCTCGGCCGCCAGCACGTTGCCCTCCGCGCCCCGCGCGATCACCACGATCGAGGCCACGCCCCGCGCCACCAGTTCCGAGGCGAAATCGGCGCTGTCCTTGCGGTCGGGCAGGGCGCGCCCGGCCAGCTCCTCGGCCTCGAGCCCGTCCATGCGCAGCACATAGGGCACCGCATCCCGCGCCTCGGCCAGCCGGGTCAGGGCCGGGCCCGAGGTGTCGGCGAGGACGCGCGCGCCGCGTGACCCGATCTTGGCGCAGACCCGTTCGGTGAAATCCTCGGGCAGGCCGCGGGGCAGGCTGCCCGAGATCACGACATAGCCCGCCTCGGGCACCGCCGTCGTCACCGCCGCCAGCGTGGCCTTCAGCCCGGCCTCGTTCCAGATCGGCCCCGGCAGCACGAAGCGGAACTGCTCGCCCGAGGTGCTGTCGGTGACGGCAAGGCTCATCCGGGTCTCGCCCGGCGCCACCAGCGGAATGAGCCGGATGCCCTCATGTTCCAGCAGCGCCCGCAGCTTGTCGCCGTTATGGCCGCCCAGCGCCACCAGCGCGCGGCTTTCGCCGCCCAGAAGCCGTATCGCGCGCGACACGTTGATGCCGCCGCCGCCCGGATCGGTCACCGGCGGGGCACAGCGCAGCTTGTCGCCGGGCACGACATGGGCGACCGAAGTCGACAGGTCCACGGTCGGGTTGAGCGTGACGGTCAGGATATCGTGCATGGGTGGGATGGTCCTTGGCATTCGCGCCGCGAGAGTGCCACCCCCGCCGCGCGAGGCCAAGCCCGTTTCCGGGCACCTCGGCCGTCCGGGCCGCAACGACCTTCTGCCTGCCGCCCAGCTGTCACATCCCGCGTGATTGCAGACCCGCTTCCTGAAGCGTTCGGGCCGTTGACCTTGCCAGTCCTTGAGGGCGTCGACCGGTGTTCTGGCCTTCAGGGCCGATTGCGGCAGCTGGCTGTTGCAGAGGTGCACGCAGCGCAGGATAGTTTTCTCGAGGTCCTCGCCGCTGTGGAAGCGATGGCTCTGGAGCACGCCCCCTATCCGGCCGTTGAACCGCTCGGCCATGCCGTTCGCCTGCGGCCGCATCGGAGGCGCGAGGCGATGTTCGATGCCAAGGTCCGTGCAGAGCAGATCAAACGCGTGCTGTCCGGTTGCAGCGCGCCTGGATCGCCGCCCGGATACTGGGTGTCGTCGTCGCCTGCTTGTGAAGAGAGATCGGCACCTCCGCCCTCCATCCCGGACCTCGCGCAGAAGCGATCTTGCCATGAACAGGGCAGACCGACGGGGGGCCATGTGATCATCCGGGATGGAACACCTAGTCCAGCATCATCTGATAGCTGGCGGGCATATAGCGATAGCCGTCGGCCAACGCCTCGACATAGCCCAGCGCCGGGAACGGCATGTGATAGCCGATGAAGGGCATCCGTTCGGCCGCCAGCATGTCCAGAAGCCGCCGGCGGGTGGCCGCCGCCGCCGCCTTGTCGCGGTCATAGCGCACCTCCCAGTCGGGATGGGCCAGCGACCAGACATAGTGATTGGCGAAATCGGCGCCGATCAGCAGCGCCTTGCCCTCGCTTTCCAGCCGGTAAGCCATATGCCCCGGCGTATGGCCGAAGGCCGCGACGGCGGTGACACCCGGCGCGGCCTCGCCGTCATCGTCGAGAAAGCGCGTCTTGTCGGCCAGCGGCCGCACCTTGGCCTCGAAGCCTTCGTCGCCCGACATGTCCCAGGCGTCGAACTCGACCGCGCCGGTGACGTAGCGGGCCTTGGAAAAGGTCTCGGCCCCGTCCTCCATCAGCCCGCCGATATGGTCGCCATGCATATGGGTGATGACAACGGTGTCGATCTGGTCGGGAGTGTAGCCCGCGGCCGCCAGCGCGGCGACGGTGCCCTGGGGCGCAAGCCCGGTATCGAAGAGGATCAGCTCGGATCCGGTATTGACCACGGTCGGGGTAAAGAAGAACTGCGCCCTGTCGGCCGGGATCATCGCCGCCTCGGACACGGCGGCGAATCGTTCGGGTTCGACATTCAGTCCGAAGATCGTCTGCGGGTCGGGCACGGTGCGGGTTCCGGCAAGGATCGTCGTCACTTCGAACGCGCCCAGCGTGAACCGGTTGAAGGGCGGCCGGGCCGGGCCCATCATCGGGGCGGCGGCCCGGGCCGGCGGGGCGGCGGCCGCGCAAAGCGGCAGCGCGGCCCCGGCCAGAAGCGCGTGGCGGCGGGTCATCTCGGTCATCGCGGGTCTCCCTCTGCTGGTCCGGCACGCGGCCGGATCTTCCCTGCGGGGAAGGATAGGCGCGATCCGCCGCCTAGCCATGTCACGACCATGTCACGGTCATGTCACGACGGCGCGAGCCGTGGACAGGATCGCGGGCGGGCGCGCCCTGCGGCAAGGAGGCACCGGGGCGGATCATTCCCACCAGGGGTCGATCGAGGCGATGTCGTCGTCGGACCAGCCGAAATGATGCGCGATCTCGTGGATCAGCACATGGGTGACCAGTTCGGTCAGGGTCACCTCCTCGCGCTCGACCCATTCGTCGAGGATGGCGCGGCGGAACAGCCAGATCGTGTCGGGCCGGTCGGGCTGGTCCATCACCGATTTCTCGGTCAGCGGGATGCCGTCGTAAAGCCCGGTCAGCTCGAACGGGCTGTCGATGTCAAGCTCGTCCAGCATCTCGTCGGGGGCCAGATCCTCGACCCGGATCGCGACTTCGCGGGCGGGACCGCGGAACGGTTCGGGCAAAGCGTCGCGGGCGGCCGCGGCGATGTCGGCAATGTCGTCGAGCGAGGGCGGAAGGCCGTGGCGGATCGGGTCTGTCATGGGCCCGATATGGACAAAACGGCGTCGGTGTGGAAGAGCGGGCGCGCAAGGAGAATGCCCATGACCACCGTCACCCGTTTCGCGCCGTCGCCCACCGGCTACATCCATGTGGGCAACCTGCGCACCGCATTGTTCAACTACATGATCGCCCGCAAGGCGGGCGGCACCTTCATCCTGCGCTTCGACGATACCGACCCCGAACGGTCCAAGCAGGAATATATCGACGGCATCCGCGAGGACCTCGAATGGCTGGGCTTCAGCTGGGACCGCGAAGAGCAGCAATCGGCGCGGCTCGACCGCTATGCAGAGGTTGCCGCCGAACTGCGCGCCTCGGGGCGGCTTTACGAATGTTTCGAGACCCCGACCGAGCTGGATCTGAAGCGCAAGAAGCAGCTGAACATGGGCAAGCCGCCGGTCTATGACCGCGCCGCGCTGGACCTGTCCGAGGACGAGAAGGCAGCCCTTCGGGCCGAGCGCCCCGGGCATTGGCGTTTTCTTCTGGACCGCGAGCGGATCGACTGGACCGACGGCATTCTGGGCGACATTTCCATCGACGCGGCCAGCGTGTCGGACCCGGTGCTGATCCGGGGCGACGGGCAGGTGCTGTATACCTTCGCCTCGGTGGTCGACGATGTCGACATGGGCGTGACCTATATCGTGCGCGGGTCGGATCACGTCACCAATACCGCGACCCAGATCCAGATCATCGGCGCGGTCGGCGGCACCGCGCCGCGCTTTGCCCACCATTCGCTGCTGACCGGCGCCCAGGGCGAGGCTCTGTCCAAGCGGCTGGGCCATCTGTCGCTGCGCGATCTGCGCGAGCAGGGGGTCGAGCCGATGGCGCTTTTGTCGCTGATGGCGCGGCTGGGCTCGTCGCAGCCGGTCGAACTGGCGGGCAGCCTCGACGAGCTGATCGAGGGCTTCGATATCGGTACCTTCGGCGCGGCGCCGACGAAATTCGACGAACACGACCTGTTCCCGCTGACCGCCCGGCATCTGCACGGGCTGCCCTTCGCGGCCGTCCGGGCCGAGATCGCGGCGCTGGGTGTGCCGGACGATCTGGCCGAACGGTTCTGGCAGGTGATGCGCGAGAACATCGTCACCCGGCGCGACCTGCCGGGCTGGTGGGCGCTGTGCCGCAACGGCGCCGAACCGCTGGTCGACGAGGAAGACCGCGCCTTCGTGACCGAGGCGTTCGCGCTGCTGCCCGAGCCGCCCTATGACGACGCGACCTGGGGCGCCTGGACGGCCGAGGTCAAGGCCAGGACCGGCCGCAAGGGCAAGGGGCTTTTCATGCCGCTGCGCAAGGCCGTGACCGGCCGGGCCAAAGGCCCCGAAATGGGCGATCTGTTGCCGCTTCTGCAGAAGAAACCGGGCTAGGCGCGCCCGTCCGGGCACCGGTCGCGGAAAATTCGACCGGCTTCGGTCACGAGACCTTCCGGAAGTTTGCGCGAGGGGCCCCTGCCGGGCCCCTTTTCTTTCGTCGTCCAGCCGCTTTCGGACAGGGTCCGCCAGAACGGCCCTTGCCGGAAAACGACGCATGATCTACGTCTCGCGGCATCCGTCCCCGGGAGAATCCGGCGCTTGTCGTCGGTGCCGAAGGAGCAACCGCCCCGGTAAACTCTCAGGCAGCAAGGACCGCGGACGGACACGGACTCTGGAGAGAGGCGCGCGAGGCGTCCGCCGAAGGGATAGCGATCTCAGGCGAAGGGACAGAGGGGGCATCGGAGGGGACGTCCATGGGGGGCGTCCGCGATGCCGCGATGCATGCACGCATCCGGCTAGGGGAATGGTTTGCCATGTCGGCCTTGCAGCGCACCGCGCTTTACGATCTGCATCTGGAACTGGGCGCGAAGATGGTGCCCTTCGCGGGCTACGAGATGCCCGTGCAATACGGCCTTGGCGTGATGAAGGAACATCTGCATTGCCGGGCGCGCGCGGGGCTGTTCGATGTCAGCCATATGGGCCAGGTCAGCCTGCGCCCGAAATCGGGCATGGTCGAGCATGCGGCCATCGCGCTGGAACATCTGGTGCCGGTGGATCTGGTCGGGCTGAAGCTCGGCCGCCAGCGCTATGCGATGTTCACCAATGACGCGGGCGGCATTCTGGACGACCTGATGGTGGCGCGGCGCTGCGACGATCTTTTTCTCGTGCTCAACGCCGCCTGCAAGGCCGAGGATCTTGCCCATCTGCACGCCGCTATCGGCTGCGATTGTGACATCGTCGAGCTGACCGACCGCGCGCTGCTGGCGCTGCAGGGGCCCGAGGCCGCCGCCGTGCTGGAAACCGTGGCGCCCGGCGTGTCCGACATGCGCTTCATGGATGTGGCGATCATCGACACGGCTGATGGCCCGCTCTGGGTGTCGCGCTCGGGCTATACCGGCGAGGACGGGTTCGAGATCTCGGTGCCGGCCGAGCGTGCCGAGGCGCTGGCCCGGCAGCTTCTGGCGCATGAGGCGGTCGAGGCGATCGGGCTCGGCGCCCGCGACAGCCTCAGGCTGGAGGCCGGGCTCTGCCTTTACGGCCATGACATCGACACCGGGACCTCGCCGGTCGAGGCCGATCTGGCCTGGGCGATCCAGAAGGCGCGCCGCACCGGCGGCGCGCGCGAAGGCGGTTTTCCCGGCGCTGCGCGCATCCTTGCCGAGCTGGCCACCGGCGCGGCGCGCCAGCGGGTGGGGCTGCGCCCCGAAGGCCGTGCGCCGATGCGCGAGGGCACCGCGCTTTTCGCCGCAGAGACCGGCGGCGATCCGGTCGGCACGGTGACCTCGGGCGGGTTCGGCCCGTCGGTCGAGGCGCCCGTCTCGATGGCCTATGTGCCCGTTGATCTTGCCCTGGAAGGGGCCAAACTCTGGGGCGAGGTGCGCGGCAAACGCCTGCCGGCCGAAATCGTGCGCCTGCCGTTCCGCCCGTCGACCTACAAGCGCTGAGGGACACTAGCGATGAAATTCACCGAACAGCACGAATGGCTCCGCGTCGAGGACGATCTCGTCGTCGTGGGCATCACCGATCATGCCGCCGAACAGCTGGGCGACGTGGTCTTCGTCGATCTGCCCGAAGAGGGCACGACCGTCTCGAAGGATGACGAGGTGGTGGTGATCGAAAGCGTCAAGGCGGCCTCTGACATCCTCGCGCCCCTGGATGGCGAGATCGTCGAGGTCAACCAGGCCCTGACCGACGCGCCGGCCAAGGTCAACGAGGACCCGACCGGCGACGGCTGGTTCTTCAAGATGAAGATCGAGGACCTCTCGGCGCTCGACGAGTTCATGGACGAAGCCGCCTACCGGGCCTTCATCGACTGATTTCGGGACACTCATGCCTTATACCCCCAGCACCTACCTGCCCTACGATTTCGCGAACCGCCGCCATATCGGCCCCTCTCCGGAGGAAATGACCGAGATGCTGGAGGTGCTGGGGCTGCGAAGCCTCGAAGAGCTGATCGGAGAGACCGTGCCCGACAGCATCCTTCAGGCCGAGCCGCTCGATTTCGGCAAGCCCAAGTCCGAACGCGAGATGCTGTGGGCGATGCGCCAGATCGCGAAGAAGAACCGCGCCTTCACCACGCTGATCGGGCAGGGCTATTACGGCACCGTCACGCCGCCCGCGATCCAGCGCAACATCCTGGAAAACCCCGCCTGGTACACGGCCTACACGCCCTATCAGCCGGAAATCAGCCAGGGTCGGCTCGAGGCGCTGCTGAACTACCAGACGATGGTGTCGGACCTCACCGGGCTTGAGATTGCCAATGCGTCGCTCCTGGACGAGGCCACCGCCTGCGCCGAGGCGATGACCATGGCGCAGCGGGTGGCGAAATCGAAGGCGTCCGCGATCTTCGTCGACCGCGACTGCCATCCGCAGAACATCGCGGTGATCCGGACCCGGGCCGAGCCGCTTGGGATCGAGGTGATCGTCGGCGACCCCTTCACCGATCTGGACCCCGAAAAGGTCTTTGCCGGGCTCTTCCAGTATCCCGGCACCTACGGCCATATCCACGACTTCACCGGCCCGATCGCCGATCTGCACGCGGCCGAGGCGCTGGGCATCGTCGTGGCCGACCCGATGGCGCTGGTCGTGCTGAAGGAGCCGGGGGCGATGGGGGCCGACATCGCCGTGGGCTCCACCCAGCGCTTCGGCGTGCCGATGGGCTTTGGCGGCCCGCATGCGGCCTATATGGCCTGCCGCGGCGCCTACAAGCGGGCGATGCCGGGCCGGATTGTCGGCGTCTCGGTCGATGCGCGCGGCAACAAGGCCTATCGTCTGGCGCTCCAGACCCGCGAGCAGCATATCCGCCGCGAGAAGGCGACCTCGAATGTCTGCACCGCCCAGGCACTGCTGGCGGTGATGGCGGGCTTCTATGCCGTCTTCCACGGTCCCAAGGGACTGAGTGCCATCGCCCAGCGCATCCACCGCAAGGCGGTGCGCACCGCGCGTGGGTTGCAGGAGGCGGGGTTCACCGTCGAACCGGCCGAATTCTTCGACACCTTCACCGTCGATGTCGGCCCGATGCAGGGCGTGATCTACAAGGCGGCCCTGGCCGAGAAGATCAACCTGCGCCGGATCGGCACGACCAAGCTCGGCATCGCGCTGGACGAGACCACCCGGCCTGCGTCCATCGAGGCGCTCTGGCGCGCCTTCGGGATCGAACGCAAGGACAAGGGCGGCGACGGCGAATACCGCTTCCCCGAGGGCATGATCCGCGAGAGCGATTTCCTGACCCATCCGGTCTTCCAGATGAACCGGGCCGAGACCGAGATGATGCGCTACATGCGCCGTCTGGCCGACCGCGATCTGGCACTGGACCGGGCGATGATCCCGCTGGGGTCCTGCACCATGAAGCTGAACGCCGCGGTCGAGATGATGCCGATCACCTGGCCCGAGTTCTCCAACATCCACCCGCTGGCGCCGGCCGATCAGGTCCGGGGCTTTGCCGAGATGCTGGACGATCTGGCCGACAAGCTGTGCCGGATCACCGGCTATGACGCGATGTCCTTCCAGCCCAATTCGGGCGCGGCGGGCGAATATGCGGGGCTGATGACCATCGCCGCCTATCACCGGGCGCGGGGCGAGGGGCACCGGCGGATCTGCCTGATCCCGACCTCGGCGCACGGGACCAACCCGGCCTCGGCGCAGATGGCGGGGATGAAGGTCGTGGCGGTCAAGTCGGCCGAGAACGGCGATATCGACCTTGAAGATTTCCGCGCCAAGGCCCAAGCTGCGGGCGGCGATCTGGCGGCCTGCATGATCACCTATCCCTCGACCCATGGCGTCTTCGAGGAGACCGTGCGCGAGGTCTGCGAGATCACCCATGCCCATGGCGGGCAGGTCTATCTGGACGGGGCCAACCTGAACGCGCTGGTGGGCCTCGTGAAACCCGGCGAGATCGGGTCGGATGTCAGCCACCTGAACCTGCACAAGACCTTCTGCATCCCGCATGGCGGCGGCGGCCCGGGTATGGGACCGATCGGCGTCAAGGCGCATCTGGCGCCCTATCTGCCCGCCGATCCCGCGACCGGCGGGACCGGTGCGGTCAGCGGCGCGATGCACGGGTCGGCCTCGATCCTGCCGATCAGCTATGCCTATGTGCTGCTGATGGGGGGCGCCGGGCTGACCCAGGCCACCAAGGTCGCGATCCTGAATGCCAATTACATCGCGAAGCGGCTTGAGGGCGCCTATGACGTGCTCTTCAAGGGCCGGAACGGCCGGGTCGCGCATGAATGCATCGTCGATACCCGCGATTTCGTGGACACGGCCGGGGTCACCGTCGACGATATCGCCAAGCGGCTGATCGATTGCGGCTTCCATGCGCCCACCATGAGCTGGCCGGTGGCGGGCACGCTGATGATCGAGCCGACCGAGTCCGAGACCAAGGCCGAGCTCGACCGCTTTGTCACCGCGATGCTGGCGATCCGCGACGAGATCCGCGAGATCGCCGAGGGCCGGATCGAGAAGGGCAACAACCCGCTGAAGAAGGCGCCGCATACGGTCGAGGATCTGGTCGCCGACTGGGACCGCCCCTATTCGCGCGAGCGGGGCTGCTTCCCGCCGGGGGCGTTCCGTGTCGACAAGTACTGGCCGCCGGTCGGGCGCGTCGACAACGCCTATGGCGACCGCAACCTGATCTGCACCTGCCCGCCGGTCGAAGAGCTCGCCGACGCGGCCGAATAGGCCAGCGCGCATCACGTACACGGCCCCGGCCTCTGCCCGGGGCCGTTGTCATGCGCGGCCTTTCACGGGGTCGATCCGCCATTTCCGTCGGAAGCATCGGCTCCCGACCGGAAGCCTGTGCCTAAGCGGCCTTCCGTCGAGACGGGCGCGAGCGTCGGCAGGGCGGACTTTTCCGCCATTGGCACTGTGGCTTCACAGGTCTACTCCCAACACCCTCGTGTTCCGTCCGAACATTGTTTCTGAGGGCAATATTTGCGAAAAACTCCCTTCAGGGACCATTGGGATGGAGTTGTTCACGTGCGGTCCATGCTTGCTGCTCTTGTAGCCTCTATTTCGATGGCGATGCCGGCTGCTGCCATGGATTTCATTCTTGGCGGAACAGATCACAGATCCAATGACGCGACTTGGATTCAGGCAGACGGTCAGATCGATGAAACGACGCTCGAAGACTTCGTGACCTTTCTGGATGAGGGGCCCGACTGGTTGCCCAAACGGATACGCCTCAACTCGCCCGGCGGGAACCTGCTGGAAGGTATCCAACTCGGCGAAGAGCTCCGCCGTCGTGGCTTCACAACAGAAGTCGGTGACCATGAGCCGCACCCGGACTGGCCGAACATGCCTTACTGGGACTTCACTCGCCGCACTCCCGGCGTCTGCGCGTCTGCATGCGCCTACGCCTTCATGGGCGGCATCGAGCGGCGGATCGATCCTGGCTCTCGCATCGGCGTTCATCAGTTCTATCGCGCGGGGCGGGCTGAGGGTATCGCTGATGGCGCACCGGTGCTTGTCCAAGAGGGTGTTGAGCAAACGCTTGTCTCGTTGCTCCTCGACTACATCCTGAGGATGGGGGTGGATGGCCGCATCCTAGTGAATGCCGGCCTCAGTGGACCCGACGAGATGTATTGGATTGAGGAGGGCGCAGAGGCTAGGGAGACTGGTCTCATATATGCGTCTGCCGCGTGGAGTGAGTGGGACATCGAACTACTCGGCGAAGGCGTGATCGCCGTGTCAGAGCGTGCTGATCGCAAGTACAAAATGGCCGCCCTTTGCACCGAGTCAGGTGGCGCATACTTCGACATTTTCGCCGCCGAGGAGCCTGCCGAAGAATCCGCGTGGAGCCTACGGAGCTGGCTTGTCGATCAATGCTTGCCTGCCGGCTCGTACTCACAAGGTCAAGGAGCCCATCGCATCCTTGGAAACCGCGTTGAGGCTTCCAGCATCCGCATAGTGGATCGGCCCGGAGGCTTCGGTGTGCGCTTTCCGCTCGGCCGCAGCCCCGTGGTGCAAGGCACGCCCTCTTTCCTCTACGATGACGCCGCCTACGGCGCCTGCATCACTGAAAAGTTCCTCGGGAACGAGAAAAACATGGAGCCGGCGATCCGGATCGCTTTTCGCAACTGCATCCAGTAACCGGATGGGTGCTGCGGCTTAGGCACTGGAGATCCGGAGCGGTCGATCTGGAGAAGGTAGATATAGGGGACACTCGTTCGGCGCACTGCATCGGTTGCTCTGGGCTCGGAGCTCTCGTCGGCGGAGCGTTGCCTGAACGGCTGCTTCGGGGGACGGTGAGCGTGGCGGGGGCCCATGAAAGGCAGACCGTTCCGGCCACTGCGGGTCCCGGCGTCGGGAGTGCGGCGCCTGGTTTCAGAACGGGATTGTCCCTCCGGACCACAGGTCGTCGCGACCGGTGCCGGGTCGGAACCCCTAGAGCCCCGCCAAGCGCCTTAGCGCGGCCTTGTCCTCGTCGATCACCAGCGCGGCCTCGGCATGGGTCAACGCCCGGCGGGTCATCGCCGCGGCGGCGCGGGCCAGGGCGGGATCGTCGCCCTGGCGCAGCGTGTTCAGCGCATGCATGAGCCGCAGCGCCACCTCGCGCATCGGGGCGCCGTCGCGGGCGATGGCGGCGAAGGCGTCCTCGACCAGATCGTCGGCGCGGAGCGCCGGGGCGTGAAGCCTCGGGTAGCGGATCTCGTCGCCCGCGGCCGGGCATTCGGCCAGAAGCCGTTCCAGCCGCCCGAGAATGTCGATGGCAGTGCCCGGGTCGTTGATCCCGGGCGACAGTGCGCGCGAGGCAATCTCGGACAGCACGATCAGCGCGAAGCGCGCATCCTGTTCGAAGCTGCGCACCGCCTCGATCTCGAAGGCTGTGGCAATGCGGGCGGCGTCGAGCGCGCCCGGCGGATGGACATGGGCCAGCGCCCGACCGGTGACGAGAAAGCTGCCGGGCACGGCGTTGATCCAGATTTCGGCCCCGGCCCTTTCAGCCTGCTCGGACAGCGCCGCCATGTCGACAAGCTGGACATAACCGCCCCGCGGCGCGGGCACGGCCTCGGCGCCGTCGGGCGGGGTTTCTCCGTCGGGCAGGGGGGTGGCCAGCAGGCTCGGGGCGGTGCGGGCCGCGGTCAGCGTCTCGCGGGCGCGAAGGGTCGCCTGGGCGATGGTCTCGTCCATGCTGCCGAGCCGTGACAGATGGTCGATCCAGCGCAGGATCGCCACCACCACCAGCGCCACCACCAGCACGGTGAAGGCAAACAGCACGAAGGGCGCGGCGCCGGTATAGGCGCCCGCCCGGAACAGGATGATCGAGACCAGCGCGAAGATGAAGGCGCCGATGAAAGTCGCCAGCACGGTCTGGGTCGTGGTGTCCTCCAGCAGCAGCCGGTGCGAGCGCGGCGTGACCTGGCTTGAGGCCTGGCGGTGCGTCGTGACCATGATCGACAGCGAGAAGGTCGTGACCGCCAGCATCGACGAGGCCAGCACATCGAGCACCGGCATCACCGCATTCTCGCCCAGCCTGTCCGCAAGTTCTTGCGGGATGACCGGCCCCAGCAGCGCCGCCGCCCCGGCCGCGACGATCCCGAGCACCGCGATCAGGCTGCTGCGCACCCAGAGCCTGCGCGACAGGCGGACGACCTGCCAGAGCCGAAGCGATTTCATCCAAGGGTCTCCCGCTGCCGCCGCATGGGCTGATCCTAGCCCGTCGCCCGGAGGGGTAAAGCCGGTTGCGGACCCGGCGCCCGGGCGATTCCCCTTGAACGGAACGGGGGCGTCCCGTGACCTGCCCCCCTTGGGTCCCTCGTTCATAACGAGAGTCTGCGGGTTTGAGATTGGTAGTCTGGGCAGTCTTTCTG
>NZ_QNVX01000004.1:0-198144 GCF_003314725.1 Rhodovulum sp. BSW8 | reverse complement strand
GCGTCGGCGCGCCGCCGGTGGCCCCCGCCCCGGCCTCGGCGGCCTCTGACCGGCCCCGCGCCACCTGCGCCGCGCGCGCCTCCGAGGGCGGCGCGGCAGAGCGGGCGGTCCTGGCCGGAGGCTCGGGGCGTGACTCGGGCCGAAGCGCCGACGCCGGGTCCGGCTCGCGTCTGTCGGGCGGGCTGGAGGGCACGGGCAGGTCGGCCTCGGGGCGCGGTTCGGAAAGCGTCGGCAGGGCGGGAACCGGCATCGCGGCACGGTCGGGCGCGGGGTCCGGATCGGCGCGCGGCACGCTTTCAGGCTCTGGCTCTGGCGCTGGCAGGTCTGCAAGGTCGGTGTCAGGCGCCGGGGCCTCGGTCCAGTCCTCGGCAAGCCTGGCATAGGACGCAGGCGCCGCCGCCAGCGTCACCAGCGCATCGCCCCCCGGCCCGCCTGCCGCCCCGGCAACGCCCCCCATCGGCGGCCGCGCCAGCGCAAAGGCCCCGACATGGAGCGCCAGCGCCAGCGGCATGAAGGCCAGAAGCTCGCCCGCCCGTGTCATCGCGGCACCGTCACCAGCCGCAGCGGGCCGCGCCCCTCGGCGGTCAGCCGCGCGGCAAGCCGCGCCAATGCGGCCGCCTCGACTCCGGCATCGGCCCGGATCACCAGCGGCCCGGCGCCGTCGGGCCGCGCGGCGAGCGCCGCAAAAACCGCCTCGCCCCGCAGATCGCCGAAGGCCAGATCGCCCGCGGCCGACAGGTGCAGCATGTCCCCCGTGGCGGGCTCGGCCCCGTCCGCCCGCGGCGGCGCAGTCTCGAAGGGCGCGGGCGGCACCAGCCGCGCGCTCATCAGGAAGAAGATCAGCAAAAGGAAGACGACATTGATCATCGGCACGATGCTTTCGCCCTGCCTCCGCTGCCGGTCGTCTTCGCCGAACTCGAGCATCGCCTCACTCCACCAGCATGAGCCCCGCGACCCCGGCCCGGCCGAGCGCGTCCATCGCATCGACCAGCGCCTGCAGGTCGGCCCCGTCCCGGGCGCGCAGCAGGACCGGATCGCCGGGCGCGGGCGTGATCCGCGCCAGTTCGGCCGCGATGGCATCGGGCGCCATCATCGCCTGCCCGTTCAGGGACAGCCCGTCGGGGCGCACCTCGATCAGTCTTGGCGGCCCCTGCCAGTCGCCCGCCCCGCCGCCCCTGGCCGCGACGATCCCGATCCCCGCCTCGGGGCCGAAGCGGGCGGCGATCATGAAGAAGACGAGCAGCAGGAAAACCACGTCGATCATCGGCGTGAGGCTCGGGCGCCGCGTCGGCCGGGGCGTGTCGAAACTGAACATCACCCCGCCTCCGTGGCCAGAAAAAGCCGGGTCGCGAGGTCTTCCATGTCGGCGCGGGCGCTGTCGGCCACGGATTCGAACCAGCTGAGCGAAACCGCCGCCGGGATCGCCACCGCCATGCCGGCGGCCGTGGTCAGAAGCGCCTCCCAGATGCCGCCCGCCAGATCGGCCGGGTCGGCCGCCGAGCCCGCCGATTGCAGCGCCTGAAAGGCGTCGATCATGCCCAGAACGGTGCCCAGAAGCCCCAGCAGCGGCGCGATCACCGCGATCAGTTCCAGCGCGCGCAGCCCCGAACGCGCCTCGACCAAGAGCCGCCGGGCGACGCGGGTGGTCTCTTCGCGGGCCTTCGCCTCGGGCAGGCCCCGCGCCAGCGCCCCGATGGCCGCGCCCACCAGCCGGGCGCGCAGACCGACCCGACCCGAGACCGCCTCGGCCGCCGCCTCGCGCGCACCCTCCTGCCAGAGCCGCACGGCGCGTTCGGCCCGGGCGCCCGCGAAGGCCCCCATCCGCGCGAGGCCCCAGAGCTTCCAGAGGATCAGGCTGAGCGTCGCGACCGACAGGGCCGCGATGGCCCACATCGCCGCGCCGCCGGTGTGAAGGAAGGACAGGATCGGGTCGATCATGCGGCGGGCTCCTCGGCCGGGCAGGTATCGGGGGTCATCGCACCACCTCGAGCGGCTGGAAGACCGGGCCGTCGGGGGTGTCGGCAAGATAGGCGCGCAGCCCGAAGACCTCGGCCAGATTGGCCTCGCTGAGCACCGCGCGGGGCGGGCCGTCGGCCACCAGACGGCCGCGATGCATCAGCAGAAGCCGGGTGCAGAACCGGACCGCCAGCCCCAGATCGTGGAGCGAGATCATCACGAGGCGGCCTTCGGCGGCGAGCCCTGCAAACAGCGCCATGGTGGTGAACTGATGCGCCGGGTCGAGCCCGGCAATGGGTTCGTCAGCCATCAGCACCGGCGCCTCCTGCGCCAGCGCCCGGGCGATCAGCACCCGCGCCTGTTCGCCGCCCGACAGCTCGGTCGCGCGCCGCGTGGCGAACCCGGTCAGGTCGAGGCGGGCCATCGCGGCACCGACGGCGGCGCGGTCGGCGGGTCCGGGACGCTGGCCCGGTCCCAGATGCGGCGTGCGGCCAAGCCCGACCAGGGTCTCGACGCTGACCGGCCAGGCGATCTCGCGGGTTTGCGGCAACCAGGCGGCGGCGCGGGCACGCTCGGACGCGGGAAGGCACGCAAGGCTCGATGTGCCCTTGTGCGGCACGAGGCCGAGGGTTGCGCGCATCAGGGTGGTCTTGCCTGCGCCATTGGGACCGACAAGGCCAACGCAGTCGCCGGGGGACAGCGTCGCGGTGACATCGTCGACCACCGGACAGCGCCCGCGCCGGACGGTCAGATGCGAAAGCTCAATCCCGGTCATGCGCCCGCCTCCACCCGGGTCCGGTAGATCAGCCGGATGAACAGCGGCGCGCCGATCAGTGCCGTGACGACGCCCAGCTTGAGGTCGCGGTCGGGCAGCACCAGCCGCACGCCGATATCGGCCGCCAGCAAAAGCGCCGCCCCGCCAAGCGCCGAGGCCGCCAGCAGCCGCCCGGGCCGCGCGCCCACCAGCGGGCGCAGAAGATGCGGCACGATCAGACCGACAAAGCCGATGGCGCCCGCGACCGCCACGCCCGCGCCCACCGAGGCCGCGACGCCCAGGACCAGCGCAAGGCGCAGCCGTCCAAGCCGGATGCCCAGCGCCGCCGCCGCATCCTCGCCCAGCGTCAGCGCATCGAGCCCGCGGCCGAGCCCCGCCAGCATCAGCCAGCCCAGAAGCGTCAGCGGCAGCGCCAGCCAGACATGGGTGAAGGACCGGTCGGCGAGCGAGCCCATCAGCCAGAACACGATATCGGCCGTGGCGTAAGGATTGGGCGAGAGGTTCAGCACCAGCTGCGTCAGCGCGCCCGCCAGCGCCGAAAGGGCGATGCCCGCGAGGATCAGCGTGAAGGCGCCCCCGCGCGGCCCGGCCAGCAGCAGCAGCAGCGAGACGGCGATCAGCGCGCCTGTCAGCGCCGAAGCGGGAAGCGCCAGCACATGCGCCGAGGCAAGCCCCGTCTGCAGCGCCAGCACCGCGCCCAGCGCGGCGCTCGACGAGACGCCGATCAGAGCGGGCTCGGCCAGCGGGTTGCGCATGTAGCCCTGAAGCGCCGCGCCCGAGAGCCCGAGGCTCGCGCCCACCAGCACGGCCAGGATCGCGCGCGGCAGCCGGATCTCGCGCATGACCAGAACCGCCGCCTCGCCGCGCCCGGCCAGCAGCGCCGAGAGGCTGTCCCTGACCGACAGTCCCGCGGGGCCGATCAGCAGCGACAGCGCGAAAAGGGCCGCGACCAGCAGCGCAAGCGCCCAGAAGAGCCCCTGCCCCCTCATGCGCGCGCTCCGTCTCGGTCGGCCGGTCTTGTATCCGGATCGTCCATCGCCCTGCCTTCCCTGCCCTTGCGGGCGGTCCGGGGCACGGTGGCATCGCGCCAGCCCCCCGGACGGTGATCTTTCTCACCGCTGCGGGCTGGCCGCTCCGGGGCGCGCCCCGCGCCCGGAAAGGGTGATCGTCGCTCCGGCAGGTCTCCTGGCTTGCGGGTCGTCGCTTGGCTGGCCTTCCCGGGCGCCGGGCCCAGTGGCATCTGTCAGCCGCGCTCTCCGCCTACAGTTGCGGGGGCAGCCGCGGAATTGCCCTTGCGGGGGCGCACCGCGTTCCCTTTTCTCCGGCCTTGCGGACCGGAACCGAAGTCGCTCCTGCCTAGCCGATCGGCGGGCATTGTCAAAGCCCTTTGCGGGCGGCTCAGCCCTCTCCGGCCAGCCCCTTCAGGATCGGGCAGTCGGGGCGCTGATCGCCCGCGCAGGCCGAAACCAGCTCGGCCAGGGTGGCGCGCATCGCCTGCAATTCGGCGATCTTGGCGTCGATCTGCGCCAGATGGACGCGGGCGATCTGTTTCACATCGGCGCTGGCGCGGTCCTTGTCGGTGTAAAGCGCCAGAAGCGCCCGGCATTCCTCGATGGAAAACCCAAGCGACCGCGCCCGGCCCAGAAAGGTCAGGTTGTGCAAATCGGTTTCCGAGAAATGCCGGTAGCCATTGGCGCCCCGAGCGGGGCGGATCAGGCCGATCTCCTCGTAATAGCGGATGGTCTTGGCCGGCAGCCCGGTCGCCTTCGAGATGTCGCCGATATTCATGACCGGGCCTCCAGGGGTCCGAGTCCGCGCAGCCGCAGGGCGTTCGACAGCACGAAGAGGCTTGAACAGGCCATGGCCCCCGCCGCCAGCATCGGCGACAGAAGAAGGCCGTTCAGCGGATAGAGCACGCCTGCCGCGACCGGAATGAGGGCCACGTTATAGGCGAAGGCCCAGAACAGGTTCTGACGGATATTGGCCAGCGTCCGGCGGCTGACATGGAGCGCGTTGACGACGCCCTGCGGGTCGCCCGACATCAGCACCACATCGCCCGCCTCGATGGCGACATCGGTGCCGGTGCCGATGGCGAGCCCCACATCGGCCGCCGCCAGCGCGGGCGCATCATTCAGCCCGTCGCCGACGAAGGCGACAGGGCCGTCGGCGCGCAGCCCCTCCAGCGCCTCGACCTTGCCGCCGGGCAGGACGCCCGCCACGACATGGCCGATGCCAAGCTCGGCCGCGACGGCGCGCGCGGTCGGCTCGGTATCGCCGGTGATCAGCGCCGTCCGGACACCCATGCGGTGCAGTCCCGCGATGGCCGCGCGCGCCGAGGGCTTGATCGGGTCGGCCAGCGCCAGCACCCCCGCCGCGCGCCCGCCGAGGGCCACGAAGACCGGGGTTGCGCCGGTCGCGGCCAGCGCCGCGGCCTCGGCCGCGAGGGGTCCAAGCGCGATGCCCTCGCGCGCCATCAGCCGTTCGGCGCCCACCAGCACCGCGCGGCCCCCGATCCGCCCCCGGACGCCGAAGCCGGGCAGCGCCTCGACGCCTTCGGCCTCGGGATGATCGGGGGCGGCGGCGAGGATGGCGCGGGCCAGCGGATGTTCCGACCGGGCCTCGAGCGCGGCGGCCGCGGCCAGAACCTCGCCGCGATCAAAGCCCTCGGCCAGCCGCGCCCCGGTCAGTTCGGGGCGGCCCTCGGTCAGCGTGCCGGTCTTGTCGAAGGCAACCGTCGCAACGCCCGACAGGCTTTGCAGCGCATCGCCCTTGCGGAACAGCACCCCCATCTCGGCGGCGCGGCCGGTACCGACCATCACCGAGGTCGGCGTGGCCAGCCCCATGGCGCAGGGACAGGCCACGATCAGAACCGAGACGCCCGCGACCAGTGCAAGCCCCAGCGCCGGGTCGGGCCCGACGATCAGCCAGACAGCCACGGTCAGCGCGGCGGCGGCCAGGACGGCGGGCACGAAGATGCCGGTGATCCGGTCGGCCAGCGCCTGCACCGGCAGCTTGGCGCCCTGCGCCGTCTCGACCATCGCCACGATCTGGGCCAGCGCGGTATCGCGGCCGACCCGGGTGGCGCGAAACCGCAGCGCGGAGGCGCCATTGACGGTGCCGCCGGTGACCGCGTCACCGGGCGCCTTGTCGGCGGGCATCGGCTCGCCGGTCAGCATCGATTCGTCGACCGGCCCCTGCCCCGCGACGATCTCGCCATCGGTGGGGATGCGCTCGCCGGGGCGGACCTCGATCAGATCGCCGGGGGCAAGCAGCTCGACGGGCCGGTCCTCGAGACCCGTTTCAGTGACGACCCGGGCGCTGCGGGGTTGCAGGCCCATCAGATGCCGGATCGCCTCGCCGGTGCGGCCCCGGGCGCGGGCCTCGAGGGTGCGGCCGATCAGGATCAGGGTGACGATGACCGCGGCGGCCTCGAAATAGACATGGGCCGTGCCGGCGGGCAGCAGGCCGGGCGCGAAGGTCGCGAGGGTCGAGTACCCCCAGGCGGCGCCGGTGCCGAGCGCGACCAGCGCGTTCATGTCGGGCGCGCCCTTCAGCAGGAGCGGCACGCCCTTGAGAAAGAAGGACCGGCCCGGACCGGCGAGGATCGCGGTGGTCAGCAGGAACGAGACGACGCGCAGCCCGGTTTCCGAGACAATCCCGGCCAGCGCCTCGCGGGCACCAGGGATCACGTGACCGCCCATTTCCAGAAGCACCACGGGCAGCGCCAGCAGGCCCGCGATCCAGGCCCGGCGGGCCAGCGCGCGGGCCTCGGCAGCCTGGGCCGCGCCGGGTTCGGGCCGCGCCTCGGCGGTCAGCGGGGTCGCCGGATAGCCAGCCTCTGTGACCGCGCGGGCCAGCGCACGGGCATCGGCCAGGCCCTCGGCGGCGGTCACGCGGGCCTGACCGGTCGCGAGGTTCATCGCAGCCGACAGAACCCCGGGCTGGGCCAGCAGAGTACGCTCGATCCGGCCGGTGCAGGAGGCGCAGGTCGCGCCCTCGACGTTGAGCGCGATTTCGGTCCGGGCGACGCCGAAGCCCGCCCCCTCGACCGCGCCGATGAGCGGCGCAGGCGGTCCGGAATGCTCGACCTCGGCGGTGCCGGTGGCGAGATTCACCCGGGCCGCACCGACCTCAGGCAGGTCGGTCAGGGCGCGCTCGACCCGCCGCACACAGCCCGCGCAATGCAGCCCTTCGAGCTTCAGCCTGGTGGTGGTGATCGCGGTCATGACAGCCTCCGTGCAGCGTCCGTCGGATTGGATGCCCCTCAGATAGGACCTCCAGTCGCTGGAAGGTCAAGGGCACTGCCGCGTTTTGTCAGGGAAACCGACTGCCTGGAGGTTCGCGCGAATTTTCTGCGAAAATTCGGGGCCGGAAACCGGCCTATCACGGCAGGAACGCGCCCTGGCGGCCCACTATGTAGCCGTGGATGCGCCGGCCGGCCGCACTGAGGGCGGTATCGCTGCGATGGACCAGGAACCACTGCCGCACCAGCGGCAGCGCGGGGGCATCCAGCTCGACCAGCCGCCCGGCGGCCAGTTCCTCGACCACCGTGTGACGCGAGATCAGCGCGATCCCGAGCCCCGCCATCACCGCCTGCTTGATGGTCTCGTTGCTTTCCAGCTCGACGACCCGTTGCGGACGCCCCTTGCCCAGCCGCTCGATGAACCGCTCCATCAGCACGCGGGTTCCCGACTCGATCTCGCGCGCGAGGAAGGTCTCGGCCAGCACCCGTTCGGCCGCGATCCGCTCCTGCCCGGCCAGCGGATGATCGGGCGGCGCGATCAGCACATGGGGATGCGGCCCCAGCACTGTCGCATGCACCTCGGGCACCCGGGGCGGCCGCCCCATGATCGCGATATCGACGCTTGCCGCCTGCAGCGCCGTCACCACCATCTCGCGCGAGCCCACACGCAGGATCACGTCGATTTCGGCAAAGGCGCGGTGCAGCTCGGCCACCAGGCGCGGCGCGAAATACTTGGCGGTGGCGACCACGCCCAGCGTCACCATCCCCTCCATCCCCTCGTTGAGCGCGCGCACATGATCGACGCAGGCCTCGAGCGCGGTCTCGATCGCGCGCGCGCCCACCAGAACCGCCTCGCCCTGGCGCGTGAGTCGCGCCACGCCCTGGGGACCGCGATCGACCAGGCGGGCGCCGAAATTCTCTTCGAGCTGGCGCAGCTGGGTATGGACGGCCGGGGTCGTCAGGTGGATCGACTCGGCCGCCGCCGTCAGCGTTCCGTGCTCGGCCACGGCGCGCAAAGCCCTGAGTTGCTTGAAGGTTACCGCTTCGGGCCGGAGTGTCGACATGAGGTTTTCAAAAAAATCTAACGCAGGTTCCGTGTTTTTAAATTCTCCCCCATGCCGTCATCCTTTAGCAACCGGTATCGACAACGCGTCGCCAGATTCGGGAGAAATTTATGCAACGAGAGAATCCGATCCGGGATTTGCAGCATATCCCCGCCGCGCTTCAGCCGATCCTGAACGCGCTCTGCGAGGTCGGCATCGACCTGTCGCGGGTGATCCAGCGCGGACCGCTGGGCGGCGCGCTGGGGGCCGCGGTCGGCGAGAACCTGGGCGGCGATACCCAGAAGGCGCTGGACCTGATGGCCGACGACGCCTTCTGCGAACGTCTCAAGTCCGCCAATGTCCGCTTCTATGCCTCGGAAGAGCAGGACGTCGTGGCCGAGCTTGACCCGGCCGGCGCCTATGCCGTCGCCATCGACCCGCTCGACGGATCCTCGAACATCGACGTCAACGTCTCGATCGGCACGATCTTCTCGATCTTCGAGGCGGCCGCGACCGGCGATGCCAGCGTGCTGCGCCCGGCCAGCGAACAGATCGGCGCGGGCTACATCATCTACGGGCCGCAGACGATGCTGGTCTGCACCTTCGGCAAGGGCACCCAAGAATACCTGCTCGATCCCGACAGCAAGCAGTTCGTGCTGGTGGCCGAGGCGGTGATGGTGCCCGACACCTCGCGCGAATTCGCCATCAACGCGTCGAACTACCGGCACTGGTCGCGGCCGATCCGGGCCTATATCGACGACTGCCTCGCCGGTGAGGAAGGCCCGCGCGCCTCGAACTTCAACATGCGCTGGGTCGCCTCGCTGGTGGCCGAGACCCACCGCATCCTGACCCGGGGCGGCGTCTTCCTGTACCCCGGCGATGCCCGCAAGGGCTACGAGCGCGGCCGTCTGCGGATGGTCTATGAATGCGCGCCCATCGCCTTCGTGATCCAGCAGGCCGGAGGCCTTGCCACCGACGCGCAGGATCCGATCCTCGGCAAGACCGCCGAAAGCCTGCATGCGCGCACGCCCTTCGTCTTCGGTTCGACCGACAAGGTCAGCCGCATCGCCGCCTATCACGACCTGCCGGACGAAGAGGTCAACGCCCTGTTCGGCAATCGCGGCCTGTTCCGCGTCTGAGTTCCTGGAGGATTGTCATGAGCAAGAAGCATCCGATCATTTCTGTCACCGGCTCCTCCGGGGCTGGCACCTCGACGGTCAAGCACACCTTCGACCAGATCTTCCGCCGCGAGGGCGTGAACGCGGTCTCGATCGAGGGCGACGCCTTCCACCGGTTCAACCGCAAGGACATGAAGTCCGAACTCGACCGCCAGTATGCCGGCGGCAATGTCGGCTTCAGCCATTTCAGCTTCGAAGCGAACGAGCTGAAGGAGCTGGAAAAGGTCTTCAGCCAGTATGGCGAGACCGGCACCGGTCGCACCCGCCACTATGTGCACGATGCCGACGAGGCCGAGAAATACGGCGTGCCCCCCGGCGAGTTCACCGAGTGGGCGCCGTTCGAGGACGGGTCGGACCTGCTGTTCTATGAAGGTCTGCACGGCTCGGTCGTCAATGACGATGTGAACATCGCCCGCCATGCCGACCTCAAGATCGGGGTGGTGCCGGTCATCAACCTCGAATGGATCCAGAAGATCCACCGCGACAAGGAAAAGCGCGGC
This sequence comes from Rhodovulum sp. BSW8, assembly GCF_003314725.1. Lineage (NCBI taxonomy): Bacteria > Pseudomonadati > Pseudomonadota > Alphaproteobacteria > Rhodobacterales > Paracoccaceae > Rhodovulum > Rhodovulum sp. BSW8. The sequence goes on along the minus strand of NZ_QNVX01000004.1, from coordinate 188,449 downwards.
TATACGACGGAGGCGATCACCGATGTGATCCTGCGCCGGATGTATGCCTATGTGCATTGCATCTGCCCGCAATTCACCGAAACCGACATCAACTTCCAGCGCGTGCCCGTGGTCGATACCTCGAACCCCTTCGTCGCCCGCTGGATCCCGACCCCCGACGAAAGCCTCGTCGTGATCCGGTTCCGCAACCCGCGCGGGATCGACTTTTCCTACCTGGTCTCGATGATCCACGGGTCCTGGATGAGCCGCGCCAACTCGATCGTGATCCCGGGCGGCAAGCTCGACCTCGCGATGCAGCTTATCCTGACGCCGATGATCAATCGCCTCGTCTCCGAATCGAAACGCGCCTGAGGAGGGTTCACATGAACGCGCCCACCAAGATCGACACCAGCGCCGAAGCGCTGATGGCCACCGCCATCCGGGTCCTGACCATGGATGCGGTCCAAGCCGCCAATTCGGGCCATCCGGGCATGCCGATGGGCATGGCCGATGTGGCCGCGGTGCTGTTCAACCGGTTCATGCAGATCGACCCGTCCTGCCCGAAATGGCCCGACCGCGACCGCTTCGTGCTGTCGGCGGGGCACGGGTCCATGCTGGTCTATTCGATCAACCACATGCTGGGCTATGCCGACATGGACATGGACCAGATCCGCAGCTTCCGGCAATGGGGCGCCCGCACGGCCGGTCACCCGGAATACGGCCATGCCGACGGGATCGAGACCACGACCGGCCCGCTGGGACAGGGCATCACCACCGCGGTCGGCATGGCGCTGGCCGAACGGATGCACAATGCCCGTTTCGGCGACGATCTGGTCGATCACTACACCTATGTCATCGCGGGCGACGGCTGCCTGATGGAGGGCATCAGCCACGAGGCCATCGACATGGCCGGGCACTGGCAGCTGGGCCGGATGATCGTGCTGTGGGACGACAACAAGATCACCATCGACGGCTCGACCGAACTGTCGACCTCGGTCGACCAGAAGGCCCGTTTCGCCGCCGCCGGCTGGCATGTGCAGGAGGTCGACGGCCATGACCGCGAGGCGGTCGCCGCCGCCATCGAGGCCGCGAAGAAGGACCCCCGCCCCTCGCTGATCGACTGCAAGACCGTGATCGGCCAGGGCGCGCCCAACAAGGCCGGCAGCCACAAGGTCCATGGCGCGCCGCTGGGTGCCGAGGAAATCGCCGCGAGCCGCACGGCGCTGGGCTGGGCCCATGAGGCCTTTACCCTGCCGAAAGAGGTCTATGCCGCCTGGCAGGCGGTCGCCGCGCGCGGCCGCGAGGCCCGCGAGGGCTGGGAGGCGCGTCTGCTCTGTGCCGAGCATGGCGGCGCCTTCGAGAAATCGCTGGCCGGGCCCGACAAGGCCGCCATGGCCGAGGCGATCACCGCCTACAAGCAACAGCTTTCGGCCGACGCGCCCAAGGTCGCGACCCGGAAGGCCTCGGAAATGGCGCTGGCCGTGGTCAATGCCACCCTGCCCAACGCCATCGGCGGCTCGGCCGACCTGACCGGCTCGAACCTGACCCTGACCAAGGGCATGTCGCCGGTGTCGAAAGACAATTACGGCGGCAACTACATCCATTACGGAATCCGCGAATTCGGCATGTCGGCGGCGATGAACGGCATCGCGCTGCATGGCGGCTTCTTCCCCTATGGCGGCACCTTCCTCGTCTTCGCCGACTATGCCCGCCCCGCGATCCGGCTGTCGGCGCTGATGGGGCTGCCGGTGGCTTACGTGATGACCCATGACTCGATCGGTCTGGGCGAGGACGGCCCGACCCACCAGCCGGTCGAGCATCTGGCCAGCCTGCGCGCCATGCCCAACCTCAACGTCTTCCGCCCCGCAGATGTGGTCGAGACCGCCGAGGCCTGGGAAATCGCCGCGACCTCGGAGAAGACCCCGAGCCTGCTGGCGCTGTCGCGCCAGAACCTGCCCTGCCTGCGGACCGAGCACCGGTCCGAGAACCTGACCGCGAAGGGCGCCTATGTGCTGCGCGAGCCCGAGGGCGGCCGCGACGTCACCCTGATCGCCACCGGCTCGGAAGTCGAGATCGCGATGAATGCCGCCGACGAACTGGCGCGCCAGGACGTCAGGGCGGCCGTTGTCTCTGCCCCCTGTTTCGAGCTATTCGCAGCCCAGGACGAGGCCTACCGGGCATCCGTCCTCGGTGACGCGCCCCGGGTCGGGGTCGAGGCCGCCGTGGAACAGGGCTGGTCGCCGCTTCTGGGCGCCAGATCCGCCTTCGTGGGCATGACCGGCTTCGGCGCCTCGGCGCCGGCAGACGACCTTTACAAGCATTTCGGCATCACCGCCGAAGCCGTGGCCGCCGCCGCGAAGAAACTGATCCGATAAGACAAGAAGGGTGGAAGATGACAGTTAAGGTAGCAATCAACGGCTTTGGCCGGATCGGGCGCAACGTGCTGCGGGCGATCGTGGAATCGGGCCGCACCGATATCGAGGTCGTCGCGATCAACGATCTGGGTCCGGTCGAGACCAACGCCCACCTGATGCGCTATGACAGCGTGCACGGCCGCTTCCCCGGCACCGTGACCGTGAGCGGCGACACCATCGACGTGGGCCGCGGCCCGATCAAGGTGACCGCGATCCGCGACCCGAAGGAGCTGCCCTGGGGCGATGTCGACGTGGCGCTGGAATGCACGGGCATCTTCACCGCCCGCGACAAGGCCGCGATCCATCTGGAAAACGGCTCGAAGCGGGTGCTGATCTCGGCGCCGGGCGCCGGGGCCGACAAGACCATCGTCTATGGCGTCAACCATGACGTGCTGACCAAGGACGATCTGGTCGTCTCGAACGCGTCCTGCACGACGAACTGCCTGTCGCCGGTGGCCAAGGCCCTGAACGATGCCATCGGCATCACCCGCGGCTTCATGACCACGATCCACAGCTATACCGGCGACCAGCCGACGCTGGACACCATGCACAAGGATCTCTACCGCGCCCGCGCGGCGGCGATGTCGATGATCCCGACCTCGACCGGGGCCGCCAAGGCCGTGGGCCTCGTGCTGCCGGAACTGAACGGCAAGCTCGACGGCGTCGCGATCCGGGTGCCGACGCCGAACGTGTCGGTCGTCGATCTGGTGTTCGAGGCGTCGAAGGAGACCACCGTCGACGAGGTCAACGCGGCCATCCGGGCGGCAGCCGACGGCCCGATGAAGGGCATTCTCGGCTATACCGACGAGAAACTGGTCTCGTCGGACTTCAACCACGACCCGCATTCCTCGGTCTTCCACATGGATCAGACCAAGGTCATGGACGGCACGATGGTCCGCATCCTGACCTGGTATGACAACGAATGGGGCTTCTCCAACCGCATGGCGGATACCGCCGTGGCCATGGGGGCCCTGATCTGATGGCGCCGACGCCCCTGACATCGCTGGATGTTTCGGGCAGGCGCCTGGCGGTCCGGGCGGATCTGAACGTTCCGCTCGGCCCCGGCGGGGTGGGCGATGCCACGCGCATCGCCCGGTTCGCCAGGGGCATGAAACCGCTTCTGGCGCAGGGCGCGCGGCTGGTGGTTCTCAGCCATCTCGGCCGTCCCGAGGGCGAACTGACCCCGGCCCTGTCGCTGGAACGGGTACAGACCGCGCTGGCGGACGCGCTGGAGGCGCCGGTCCGCTTCATCGACACCTGCGCGGGGCCGATGGCCGAGCGCACCAGCCTTGCGCTGGCGCCGGGCGAGGTCCTGCTCTGCGAGAACCTGCGCTTCGAACGCGGCGAGGAAGTGAACGACCCCGGGCTCGGGGCGGATCTGGCCCGGCTGGGCGACATCTATGTCAACGATGCCTTTTCCTGCTGTCACCGGCTGCATGCCTCGACCACGGCGGCGGTCGACGCGGCCCAGACGGTCGCCGCCGGACCCTTGCTGCTGGAAGAGCTGGCCCAGCTCGACCGGGCGCTCGATACCCCGCTCTCGCCCTCGGTGGCGCTGGTCGGCGGGCGGTCGATGGCCGAACGGCTGGGGCTTCTGAAACGGCTGGTGGCCAAGATCGACACCATCCTGCTGGGCGGCGGGCTGGCCAACACCTTCCTCTTCGCGCGCGGCTACAGCGTCGGCAAGTCGTTCTGCGAACCCGAACTGGCCGACGAGATCCTCGAGATCGCGGCGCTGGCCGAGGTCGCGGGCTGCAGGATCGTAATGCCCAGGGACTTCGTCGTCGACGGGCTGCAACATGCGGGCCAGCATGCCTATCCGGTGCCGCTGGGCGGCATCCGCCCGAACCGCCGGGTCTACGATCTGGGCCCGAACACGGTCGAGCTGTATCGCGGCCTCCTGCGCAAGGCCCGCACCATCGTCTGGAACGGGCCCTTGGGCACCTACGAGACGCCGCCCTTCGACGGCGCGACCCGGGCACTGGCCGAAACCGTGGCCGAACAGACCCGGGCCGGGCTGTGCGTGTCGGTGGCGGGCGGCGGGGATACGCTGGTCGCGCTGAACCGCTCGGGCCATGCCCATGATTTCACCTATGTCTCCACCGCCGGTGGAGCATTCCTCGAATGGCTGGAGGGGCGGCCGCTCCCCGGTCTCGAAGCTTTGGAACGCGCCGAGCGCGCTGACTGACGGAGATTAACGATGGCTCTTATCACCCTGCGGCAACTTCTGGACCATGCGGCCGAGCACGGCTACGGCGTGCCCGCCTTCAACATCAACAACATGGAACAGGGCCTGTCGATCATGGAGGCCGCCAAGGCCTGCGACGCACCGGTCATCATCCAGGCGAGCCGCGGCGCGCGCCAATATGCCAATGACATCATGCTGGCGAAGATGATCGAGGCGCTGTCGATGATCTATCCCGACATCCCGCTCTGCATGCATCAGGACCACGGCAACAACGAGGCGACCTGCCTGTCGGCGATCAAGCACGGCTTTACCTCGGTGATGATGGACGGCTCGCTGGAAGGCGACGGCAAGACCCCTGCGTCCTACGAGTATAACGTCGACATCACCAAGCGCGTGGCCGACATGGCGCATTGGGTCGGCGCCTCGGTCGAGGGCGAACTGGGCGTCCTGGGCAGCCTGGAAACCGGCATGGGCGAGGCCGAGGACGGCCACGGCGCCGAAGGCGAGCTGAGCCACGACCAGCTGCTGACCGACCCCGACCAGGCCGCCGATTTCGTCGCCAGGACCCGGGTCGATGCGCTGGCCATCGCCTGCGGCACCAGCCACGGCGCCTACAAGTTCACCCAGAAGCCCACGGGCGAGACCCTGGCGATGAGCGTGATCGAGAAGATCCATGCCAAGCTGCCCGACACGCACCTGGTGATGCACGGCTCGTCCTCGGTGCCGCAATACCTGCAGGACCTGATCAACGAGAATGGCGGCGCGATGCCCCAGACCTACGGCGTGCCGGTCGAAGAGATCGAGCGCGGCATCAAGATGGGCGTGCGCAAGGTCAATATCGACACCGACAACCGGATGGCGATGACCGGCACCTTCCGCCGCATCGCCCAGGAGAACCCGGCCGAATTCGACCCGCGCAAATTCCTCAAGCCCGCGATGGCCGAGATGACCAAGCTGTGCAAGGACCGCTTCGAACGCTTCGGCACCGCGGGCAATGCCTCGCGGATCAAGCCGATCCCGATGGAGGACATGGCCAAGCGCTATGCCGACGGCAGCCTCGATCCGAAGACGAAATAAACCTCTGGCGCCCGGCCCTCGCGGGGGCCGGGCCCGCTCCGGAAACGCGCGCAACGTAGAACAAAGACCACCGGAACCCAGGGACAAGACGAACCGAAAGGCCATAGGAAATGGATCAGTCGAACCGATATGCCCGCCTCGACCTCGATGAGAAAGCGCTCATCGCCGGCGGCCGCCACGTGCTCTGCGCCTATACGATGAAGCCGAAGGACGGCGGGGACTACCTTGCGACGGCCGCGCATTTCGCCGCCGAAAGCTCGACCGGCACCAATGTCGAGGTGCACACCACCGACGATTTCACCAAGGGCGTCGATGCGCTCGTCTACGAGATCGACCCCGAAAACGAGGTGATGAAGATCGCCTATCCGGTCGAGCTGTTCGACCGCAACATCATCGACGGCCGCGCCATGCTGGCCTCGTTCCTGACGCTGACGATCGGCAACAACCAGGGCATGGGCGATGTCGAGCACGCGAAGATGCGCGACTTCTACGTGCCGCCCGCCTATCTGCGGCTTTTCGACGGGCCGGTGATGAACATCGCCGACATGTGGCGCGTGCTGGGCCGCAGCGTCACCGATGGCGGCATGGTGGTGGGCACCATCATCAAGCCCAAGCTTGGCCTGCGCCCGCAGCCCTTCGCCGATGCCTGCCATGAATTCTGGCTGGGCGGCGATTTCATCAAGAACGACGAACCGCAGGGCAACCAGGTCTTCGCGCCGCTGAAAGAGACGATCCGTCTGGTGGCCGACGCGATGAGGCGCGCCCAGGACGAAACCGGCGAGGCCAAGCTGTTCTCGGCCAACATCACCGCCGACGACCATTACGAAATGCTGGCCCGGGGCGAATACATCCTTGAGACCTTCGGCGAGAATGCCGATCACGTGGCCTTCCTCGTCGACGGCTATGTCGCCGGTCCCGCGGCGATCACCACCGCGCGCCGCGCCTTCCCGCACCAGTTCCTGCATTATCACCGCGCAGGCCACGGCGCCGTGACCTCGCCGGAATCCCAACGCGGCTATACCGCCTTCGTGCTGTCCAAGATGGCGCGTCTGCAAGGCGCCTCGGGGATCCACACCGGCACCATGGGCTTTGGCAAGATGGAGGGCGATCCATCCGACAAGATCATGGCCTTCATGCTGACCGACGACGTGGCGGACGGCCCCTTCTACCGTCAGGACTGGCTGGGGATGAAACCCACCACGCCGATCATCTCGGGTGGCATGAACGCGCTGCGCCTGCCGGGCTTCTTCGACAATCTGGGCCATTCCAACGTGATCCAGACCTCGGGCGGCGGCGCCTTCGGCCATGTCGATGGCGGCACCGCAGGCGCGATCTCGCTGCGCCAGGCCCATGATGCGTGGAAGTCGGGTGTGAACCTCGTCGACTACGCCAAGGAGCACAAGGAACTGGCCCGGGCCTTCGAAAGCTTCCCGCAGGATGCCGACAAGCTTTACCCGGGCTGGCGCGAGGCGCTGGGCGCCGTCGCCGCCGAATGACGATCCGGCGCGGCCCTGCCCCGGGGCCGCGCCATCCTTGAAAAACCGGCCCCTTCGGGAGGAACCCCAAGATGTTCGACCGTTCGATCAAGATCGCGCCCTCGATCCTGTCTGCCGATTTCGCGAATTTCGGCGCCGAGATCCGGGCCATCGAGGCGCAGGGCGCCGACTGGGTGCATGTCGACGTGATGGACGGGCATTTCGTGCCGAACCTGACCTTCGGCCCGCCCGCGGTGAAGGCCTTCCGCCCGCATGTGAAGACCTTCATGGACGTCCATCTGATGATCTCGCCGGTCGATGCCTATATCGAGGCCTATGCCGAGGCGGGCGCCGACATGATCACCGCCCATATCGAGGCGGGGCCGCATATCCACCGCACCCTGCAGGCGATCAAGGCACAGGGCGTCAAGGCGGGCGTGGTGCTGAACCCCGCGACGCCTGCGGAAAGCGTCGAGCATATCCTCGATCTGTGCGACATGGTCCTGATCATGACCGTGAACCCGGGCTTCGGCGGGCAGAAATTCATCCATTCCGGCATCGAGAAGACCCGCAAGGTTCGCGCCATGATCGGCGACCGCCCGATCCATATCCAGATCGACGGCGGCATCACCCCCGAGACGGCGCCGCTGGTGGTCGAGGCGGGCGCCGATGTGCTGGTCGCGGGCTCGGCCGTCTTCAAGGGCGGCTCGGTCGACACGCCCGAGGTCTATGGCGCCAATATCCGCGCGATCCGCGAGGCCGCCGAAGGCGCACGGAAAGCGGCCTGAGGCCCGACCACAGGTCCGGGAGGGCGCGGGCCGCGCGCCCTCCCTCGCCCCGTTGCCCCCGGGCGGCTCCGTCACACTGAGGGACCGCCGCCAAAGGACCGGCTGGCCCGCCCGCCGCGCAGCGTTACCTTCTTTCCGGCACCCCAGTCCCATTCGAAGGAGGTTTTCATGGCCGTCTCTCCCCCTGTCTGCGATTTCGGCTGGACCGCCCCGGACCTTGCCCTGCCCGGCACCGACGGCAGGACCTACGCCCTGAAGGACATCCGCGGCCCGAAGGGCACGCTGATCATGTTCATCTGCAACCACTGCCCCTATGTGCTGGCGGTCCGCGACCGGATGATCCGCGACGCGCGCGACCTGCAGGCCCTGGGCATCGGCGTCGCCGCGATCTGTTCGAACGACGCCTCGGCCTATCCCGAGGACGGGATCGAGGGCATGCGCCGCGTCGCCGAGGAACTTGACCTTCCCTTCCCCTATCTCCATGACGAGGACCAGTCGGTCGCACGGGCCTATGGCGCCGTCTGCACCCCGGATTTCTTCGGCTTCGATGCCGGGATGGGGCTGCAATATCGCGGACGGCTGGATGCCTCGCGCAAGCAGGCGGGCCCGCCCGACCTGCGCCGCGACCTTTACGAGGCGATGAAACAGGTGGCCGAGACCGGCCACGGACCCGCCGAGCAGATCCCGTCGATGGGCTGCTCGATCAAATGGAAGGATGCCGCGTGAAGGCCATCATCTTCGATCTCGACGGGACGCTGATCGACAGCGCCCCCGATATCCATGCCGCCGTGAACCGGACGCTTGCCGGGATGGGCCGCGAGGCGCTTGACCTCGAGACCATCCGCGCCTTCATCGGCGACGGGGTGCAGGTGCTGATGGAACGCGTGATCGAGGCCCGCGGGCTCGAACCCGATCAGCGCGACGCCATGGTCGAGACCTTCCTTGGCCATTACGAAGCCGACCCGGCGACGCTGACGACGCTGTATCCCGGGGTGCAGGACGCGCTGGAACAGTTCCGCGACGAGGGCTGGGCGATGGGCGTGTGCACCAACAAGCCCGAGGCGCCCTCGCGCGCCATCCTCAAGACCTTCGGCATCGACGGTTTCTTCGGCGCGGTGGTCGGCGGCGACACGCTCGAGGTCAGGAAACCCGACCCGAAACCGCTGCTGGCGGTGCGCGACCAGCTTCAGGCCAAGCAGGCGGTCTTTGTCGGCGACAGCGAGATCGACGCGGCGACGGCCCAGGCCACCGGCATGCGCTTTGCGCTCTTTACCGAGGGCTATCACCGGTCCGAGGATGTCGACGACATCCCGCAGGACGCGCGGTTTTCCGATTACGACGTGCTGGTCGCCATCGTGGCGCGGCTCGCCGACGAGCTGAGATGACCATCAAGGCCCTGATCTTCGATCTCGACGGCACGCTGGCCGAGACCGAGGAAACCCACCGGGCGGCATTCAACGCGACTTTCGCCGCCCATGGGCTCGACTGGCACTGGTCACGCGACGACTATGCCGTTCTGCTGAAGACCGGCGGCGGCAAGGAACGGCTGCGCGCGTTTCAGGCGGGGCTGCCCGAGGCGGCGCGGCTGCCCGAGGCCGATCTGGTCCGGCTGCATGCCGAGAAGACCGAAACCTTCGGCCGGATGATCGCCGAAGGCGCGGTCGGGCTGCGCCCCGGGGTCGAGGACCTGATCCTGCATGCCCGCGAGGCCGACATGGCGATCGCCATGGCCACCACCACCTCGCGGCCCAATGTCGAGGTGCTGGCGCGGACCTGCTGGGGCAAGCCCGCCGACCGGGTCTTCGACGTGATCGCCTCGGGCGACGAGGTCGAGCGCAAGAAACCCGACCCGGCGATCTACCGGCTGGCGCTCGACCGGCTGGGGCTGCCGCCGCGCGAGTGCCTTGCCTTCGAGGACAGCCATATCGGCCTGCAATCGGCGCGGGCCGCGGGGCTGGGGGTCGTCATCACCCCCAGCACCTATACCGCGAACGAGGATTTCACCGGCGCCGCGCATTGCGCACCGACGCTGGAACAGCGCAACTGGCCGCTGATCCTGAAGGCGATGCTGCTGAGCTACTAGCGCCAGGACAGCAGCCGGCCGCCGGTCCAGAGCCGCGTCTTCGACCGGCGGCGGAAGATCATCGGCAGGTGCAGCGCGCCCGAAAAGGGCGTCGGCCGCCGCATCGTCAGCGCCGCGGTGACCGCGCCCTTCGACAGCATCGCCACGCCGAAGAAATCGGAAAACGGGGTCGAGCCGTTCTCGGCCAGGTTCCATTTGGTATCGGTCACGATCCGGTCGGCCTGGATCAGGCTTTTCGGAAACCGCTCGTCATTCGTTCCGGTCATGGGGGTCCCTCGCATGCGCCTCTTTTCAGCAGGTTACCCCCGGACCGAAGATCGCGCCATAGGCCCAGAGAGCGCAGGGGCGAGGCCGCGGCCGGGCCGTGGCGAAACGGCCGCGGCCGACCCCGCGCCCGTCGCCGCCCTCAGACGGCGGGCAGCCGGTTCTCGACCAGTTCGACGTACCAGGAGGACCCGAAGGGGATCGCCTCGTCGTCGAAATTGTAGGCCGGGTGGTGCACCGAGGCGGTGTCGCCATTGCCAAGGAAGATATAGGCACCGGGCCGTTCCAGCAGCATGTAGCTGAAATCCTCGCCCCCCATCAGCGGCGCGGTCGCCGGATCGACCCGGCCCGAGACCTTCTCGGCCATCGCGGCCGCGAAATCGGTCTGCTCGGGGGCGTTGGCGGTCACCGGGTAGTTGCGCTGATAGCGCACCTCGGCCGTCGCCCCATAGGCCGCCGCCGTCGCCTCGGCCACCGCGGCGACGCGCGCCTCGGCCAGATCGCGCATGCCCTCTTCCAGCGTCCGGACCGTGCCTTTCAGCTCGACGGTCTGGGGGATCACGTTATAGGCCTCGGATTCGGTGCGGAAGGTGCAGACCGACACCACGATCTGTTTCAGCGGATCGGCATTCCGCGAAGCGATGGATTGCAGCGCGACGACGATATGCGAGGCAACGAGCGTGGTGTCGATGCATTCATGGGGCTTGGCGGCATGCCCGCCCTTGCCGGTGACGGTGATGTCGAATTCGTCGGTCGCGGCCATGATCGGCCCGGGCCGGATCGCGAAGGCGCCGACCGGGATGCCGGGCATGTTGTGCATGCCATAGACTTCCTCGATGCCGAACCGCGCCATCAACCCGTCCTCGCACATCGCCAGACCGCCCGCGCCGCCCTCTTCGGCGGGCTGGAAGATCACCACCGCGCGGCCGTCGAAATTGCGGGTCTCGGCCAGGTATTTCGCGGCCCCCAGCAGCATCGCGGTATGGCCGTCATGGCCGCAGGCATGCATCTTGCCCGGCGTCTTCGAGGCATAGGGCAGCCCCGTCGCCTCGTGGATCGGCAAGGCGTCCATGTCGGCCCGCAGCCCGATCGCCCGCCCCTGCCCGTCCGAGCGGCCCTTGATCACGCCCACGACGCCCGACCGCCCGATCCCTTCGACCACCTCGTCGCAGCCGAATTCCCTCAGCTTCGCGGCCACCAGCGCCGAGGTGCGCGGCAGATCGTACATCAGTTCGGGATTCTCGTGGATGTCCCGGCGCCAGGCAGCGATCTCGGGCTGCATCTCGGCGAGGCGGTTCTTGACGGGCATGCGCGTTTACTCCTTCAGATGGTCGAGCAGCCGGGCCATGAAGGCCTCGCCCTGCCGGAACTGGTCGAGGGTGATGTATTCGTCGGGCTGGTGCGCCTGGGCGATGTCGCCGGGGCCGCAGACGACGGTCGAAAAGCCGCCCTCCTGGAACTGCCCGGCCTCGGTCGCGTAGCTGACCACATGGGTGGCGTTGTCGCCGGTCAGCCGGCGAGCCAGAGCCTCGGCCGCGCCGTCCGTCTCGGGGGCGAGCGCGGGCACCGAGAAGGTCTCGTCGAACGCGATGCCGGTCTCGGGACGGATGGCCTGCATGCCCGCCTCGACCCGCGCCACCTCGGCCATCAGCGCCGCGCGGCAGGCCTCGAGGCTGTCCGAGGGCACGCAGCGGTAATCGAGCCCCATCCGGCAATCGGCGGCGGTGATGTTCTGCGCGGTGCCGCCCGCGATCTCGCCGACATGAGCGGTGGTCCAGGGCGGATCGAACAGCCCGTCATCGCCTGCGGGCGGGCGGGCGCGATTGCGGTCGTTCACGTCGTTCGCCCACTGGATCAGCCGCCCCGCCTCCATCACCGCCGAGACGCCCTTGTGTTGCATCGAGGAATGCACCTCATGGCCCTTCAGCCGGATCTCGAAGCCGATATTGCCCTTGTGGCCGGTCACCACCTGCAGCATCGAGGGCTCGCCCACGATCACCGCCGCGGCCTTGGGCAGGTCCGCGCGCGCCATCGCCGCGATCAGCGCCGGTGCGGCCAGGCAGCCCAGCTCCTCGTCATAGCTCAGCGCCAGTTGCAGCGGGCGCGCCACGTCGCGGGTCCTGGCCTCGACCAGCGCCCAGAGCGCCAGCGCATCGAAGCCCTTCATGTCGCAGGCGCCGCGCCCGTAAAGCCGCCCGTTCCGTTCGGTCAGCTCCCAGGGGTCCGAGCTCCAGTCCTGGCCGTCGACGGGCACCACATCGGTATGGCCCGACAGCATCACGCCGCCCGGCGCCCAGGGTCCGGCATGGGCATAAAGGCTGGCCTTGGACCGCACCGGGTTCCAGACCCGGGCGCAATGGATGCCGAACCCGGTCAGATACTCCTCGACCCAGTCGATCAGATCGAGGTTGCCATCGCGGCTGACCGTGGGGAAAGAAACAAGTTTTTCAAACAGTTGACGAGGTGCCAGCGGGCTGACCATGGCGGGGCTCCGGGATGGGTCTTGCGCCGAGACTGCGGCCCGCACCGATCGAGGTCAAGCGCGAACGCTGAAATATTGAACGCAAGGTCAAAAATTCCGCAAGGTCGGGCGGCCCTGAGGCAGATTGATATTGCCGAGCGCGGTTTCACTGGTCACACTTTGGGCAAAATCACCGGCGCCACGTCCGGGAAACCAGAAAAGTACAATCGTAGCAGCAACTTCAGGGAGTTTGCATGCCAGATGGGGCTTCGCCCATCCTCGAGGTGCAGGGTCTGCAGACCGTGTTTCGCACCCGGGGCGGCGATATTCACGCGGTCAATTCCGTCGATTTCCACCTGCAACCCGGGGAATTGCTGGGTGTGGTCGGAGAAAGCGGCTCGGGCAAATCCGTCACCATGATGTCGCTGATCGGGCTTCTGCCCTCGCCCCCGGCCGAGGTGCGGGCGGGCACGGTGCGCTTCGGCGGCGACGACCTGCTGCGGATGCCCGCCCGACAGCTGCGCGACATTCGCGGCGCGCGCATCGGCTTTGTCTTTCAGGACCCGATGACCAGCCTCAACCCGGTCTTTCCGGTGGGCTTTCAGATCATGGAGCCGCTGCGCAAGCATATGGGGCTTGACCGCGCCGCCGCGCGTCGCCGTGCGCAGGAACTGCTGGAGCTGGTCGGCATCCCCGATGCCGCGCGGCGGCTGGGCGATTTCCCGCACCAGTTCTCGGGCGGCATGCGGCAGCGGGTGATGATCGCCATGGCGCTGGCCTGCGATCCAGAGGTGCTGATCGCGGACGAGCCCACCACCGCGCTCGACGTAACGATCCAGGCCCAGATCCTGGAACTGATGAAGGACCTGCGCGAGCGGCTGGGGATGGCAGTGATCTGGATCACCCACGATCTGGGCGTGATCGCGGGCATCGCCGACCGGGTGATGGTGATGTATGGCGGCCAGGTGGTCGAACAGGCGCCGGTCAGGGCGCTGTTTGCCCGGCCCCAGCACCCCTATACCCGCGCACTTCTGCAGACCGTGCCCCATGTCACCGGCGCCCGGGCCGAGCGGCTGAAGGTGATCGAGGGCCAGCCGCCGGTGCTGTCGGGCCCGCCCCGCGCCTGCCCGTTCCGCGCCCGCTGCGCCCATGCCTTCGAAACCTGCGCGCGGGCCAATCCGGCGCGCGTCGCGGTCGGCCCCGACCATGACGCCGCCTGTTTCTGGGATGTCGACCGGGGAGCGCCGCGCCATGTCTGAAACCGCAATGTCGGATCGAAGCCCCCGGCCGCTGGTCGAGATACGCGACCTGCGGATGCACTTCCCGATCCATGCCGGGGTGCTGCGCCGCCGGGTCGGCGCGGTGCGCGCGGTCGATGGCGTCAGCTTCGACATCCACGAGGGCGAGACGCTGGGCCTTGTCGGCGAATCGGGCTGCGGGAAATCCACATGCGGCCGCGCGATCCTGAGGCTTTACGACATCACCTCGGGCTCGATCCGGATCGAGGGCGACGAGATCGGCACGCTCGGTCAGGACGCGCTGCGCCCGCGTCGGCCGCGGATGCAGATGGTGTTTCAGGACCCGCAGGCCAGCCTCAACCCGCGCATGACGGTGGCCCGCATCATCGGCGAGCCGCTGGACGAACACACGACGCTGAGCCGCGCCGAAAAGCGTGACCGGATCTACGAGCTGATGGATGCGGTCGGGCTGAACCGGAATTTCGCGAACCGCTATCCGCACCAGTTCTCGGGCGGGCAGCGCCAGCGGATCGGGATCGCGCGGGCGCTGGCCTTGAACCCCAAATTCATCGTCTGCGACGAACCCATCGCGGCGCTTGACGTGTCGATCCAGGCGCAGGTGGTCAATCTGCTGGAAGACCTGCAGGACCGGTTCGGGCTGACCTATCTTTTCATCAGCCACGACCTGTCGATGGTGCGCCATATCGCCGACCGGGTGGCCGTGATGTATCTGGGCCGCGTGGTCGAGCTGGCGCCCCGCGACAGCCTCTATGGCGCGCCGCTGCACCCCTACACGCAGGCGCTTCTGTCGGCGGTGCCCGAACCCGATCCGGACCTCGAAGCCAGCCGCCGCCACATCATCCTGAAAGGCGACGTGCCCTCGCCCGCCAATCCGCCAGAGGGTTGCAACTTCTGCACCCGCTGCCCGCAGGCGATGCCCATCTGCCACCGGATCGACCCCGAAATGCGCGAGCTGAGACCCGGCCATTTCGCGGCCTGCCACCTGCACGATCCGGACCATATCCCGACCGCCGACCCTACGGTGGCAGACGACCAACCCCAACAAGGAGAGTGACATGACAGCGAAACACGCCCTTCTGGGCGCCGCCGCGGCCCTTGCCCTGGCGCCCGCCGCCTTTGCCGAACGCGGCAGCGACGGTCAGGTGAACATCATCTACTGGCAGGGCCCCTCGACGATGAACCCGTATCTGTCGGGCGGCATCAAGGAGCTGGAGGCGGCAAGCCTGTCGCTGGAACCGCTGGCGCGCTACGATCCCGATGGCAACATGGTGCCCTTCCTGGCCGAAACCGTGCCGACGCTGGAAAACGGCGGCGTTTCCGAGGACCTGAAATCGGTCACCTGGAAGATCAAGCCGGGGCTGCTGTGGTCGGACGGCACCCCCGTCACCTCGGCCGATGTGCGCTTTACCTGGCAATACTGCACGGCCGAGGGCGGCGGCTGTTCGCAGTCGGAAAAATACAACGACGTGGCCGATGTCGAGACGCCCGACGAACTGACTGCCATCGTCCGCTTTTCGGTGCCGAAGCCCTATCCCTACGGTCCCTTCGTGGGCAATCAGGCCCCGATCCTGCAGGCCGCGCAATTCGCCGACTGCCTCGGCCCGAAGGCGCCCGGCTGCACCAGCGCCAATTTCATGCCGGTCGGCACCGGCCCCTTCATCGTCACCGATTTCCGGCCCAATGACGTGATCGCGCTGAAAGCGAACGAGCATTACCGCGATCCCGAGAAACCCGCCTTCTCGACCGTGAACTTCAAGGGCGGCGGCGATGCCATGGCCGCGGGCCGGTCGGTGCTGGAAACCGGCGAATACGATTTCGCCTGGAACCTGCAACTGGCGCCCGAGGTGCTGGACCAGATGGCCGCCGCCGGCAAGGGCGAGGTCGAGGTCGCCTTCGGCACGCTGGTCGAGCGGATCATGGTCAACTTCACCGATCCCGACCCGAAATGGGGCGAGCGCCGCGCGACCGCCGACCATCCGCACCCGTTCCTGACCGACAGGGCGGTGCGCCAGGCACTGTCGATGGCCATCGACCGCGATCTTCTGACCGAGATCGGCTACGGGCAGGCCGGGCGCACCACCTGCAACGTGCTGGCCGCGCCCGAGATCTATGCCTCGGAGGCCAACGAGGGCTGCCTCGTTCAGGATATCGAGGGCGCAAAGGCGCTGCTCGATCAGGCGGGCTGGGTCCCCGGCCCCGACGGCGTGCGCCAGAAGGACGGCATGCGGCTGAGCATGCTCTTCCAGTCCTCGACCAATGCGGTCCGGCAGGACTTTCAGGCGCTGATCAAGCAGTGGTGGTCGGAAATCGGCGTCGAGAGCGAGCTTCGCAATGTCGATGCCTCGGTCTTCTTCGGCGGCGATCCGGGCAGCCCGGACACGTTCCAGAAGTTCTATGCCGATGTCGAGATGTATGCCAACAGCTTCGACGGCACCGACCCCGAGGCCTACATGGCCAACTGGGAATGCAAGCAGGCGCCCCGCCCCGAAACCCAGTGGCAGGGCAACAACATGCCGCGCTACTGCAACGCGGCCTATGACGCGCTGGTCGCCGAAATGGCCAAGACCGGCAAGATGGACGAACGGATCGCGCTGGCCAAGAAGATGAACGACATCCTGATGCAGGATTACGTGATCCTGCCGCTGGTGCATCGCGGCCGGGTCTCGGCCCGCGCGACGTCGCTTGGCGGCTTCGTCATGAACGCCTGGGACAGCGAGCTCTGGAACGCGGCCGACTGGTATCGCGTGAAATGAGCCCATGGGGGGCGCCCTGCCCGGGCGCCCCCTCCCTGCCCGCCCATCGAGCCCGAGGCCGTCCATAATGTTCACCTACACGATCCGCCGGCTGCTGATCGCGATCCCGACGCTGCTGGTCATCAGCCTCATCATCTTTCTCGTGGTGACGCTCGCCCCCAGCGACCCGACCGCGAACCTGCCGCTGTCGATCCCCTCCGAGGTCCGCGCCCAGATGCGCGAGGCGCTGGGGCTGAACGAGCCGATCCTCGTGCGCTACCTGCTGTGGCTGAGGCAGTTCTTCCTCTACGAGCCCCTGCACATGCTGGACCAGGCCTTCGGGCTCAGCCTCGCCGGCGAGGACATGCAGCGCATCCTCAGCTGGCAGACCCGCAGCCCGGTCGCCGACCTGATCGTGCAGCGCCTGCCGCAGACGCTTTGGGTCGTCGGCACCTCCTATGTGGTGGGGGTGCTGATCGCACTGCCCATCGGCATCGTCTCGGCCTACCGGCAATACAGCTGGTTCGACCAGATCGGCACCTTCGTGTCGATGGTGGGCTTTTCGGTCCCGACATTCTTCACGGGCGTGCTGCTGATCGTGATCTTCTCGGTCCATCTGGGCTGGTTCCCCTCGATCTACGACACCACGCTGAGGGTCACGGACCTGTCGACCTTCTGGCTGCAGATCAAGCAGATGATCATGCCGGTCGCGGTGCTGGCACTGTACAACGCCGCCCAGATCAGCCGCTTCATGCGCGCCTCGATGCTGGACAATCTCAACCAGGACTATGTGCGCACCGCCCGCGCCAAGGGCATGACCGAGCGCGTCGTGGTGCTGCTGCACGTTCTGAGAAACTCGATGATCCCGGTCGTCACGGTGATCGCGCTGGGCGTGCCCACGGTCTTTGGCGGTGCCATCATCACCGAACAGGTCTTCAAGGTGAACGGCATCGGCCAGTTGCTGATCATCGCGATCCAGGGCGGCGATGTGCCCACGGTGCAGACCCTGACCTTCATCTTCGCGGTGCTGATCGTTCTGTTCAACCTGATCGCCGATGTGCTGTATGGCCTGCTCGACCCGAGGATCCGCTATGACTGACGCCCCGATGATCGAGACGATGGAAATCGCCCGGCCGCCCCGCAACCAGTGGCTCGATGTCTGGGACCAGTTCCGCAGCCATCGCGGCGCGCTTCTGGGCGCGGCCTTCTTCGCCTTCATCCTGGCCGCGGTGTTTCTGGGCCCGCTGATCTGGCAGATCGACCCGACCTATATCGACATCCGCGCCCGCAACCAGGGTCCGAGCCTCGCCCATCCCTTCGGCACCGACCAGCTGGGGCGCGACACGCTGGCGCGGATGCTGGCGGGGGGGCAGGTCTCGCTGGCGGTGGGGCTGACCGCGATGGGCCTGTCGCTGGTGCTGGGCACGCTGATCGGCGTGCTCGCGGGCTATTTCCGGCGGCTCGACGGGGCACTGATGCGGCTGACCGACCTGTTCCTGGCGCTGCCGCTGCTGCCCTTGCTGCTGGTCATCATCATGCTTTTCCGCGACGCGCTGCGCAGCGCCTTCGGCCCCGAGGGGGGCATCTTCGTGCTGATCGTCTTCGTGATCGGCATCACATCCTGGATGCAGACCGCGCGGATCGTGCGGGGCGATGTTCTGGCACTGAAGGAACAGGAATTCGTGCTGGCCGCGCGATCCATCGGCACGCCCTCGCGGCGGATGATCACCCGCCACATCCTGCCCAACGTGCTGTCGCCGATCATGGTCTCGGCGACGCTGGGGATCGCCAGCGCGATCATCACCGAAAGCGCGCTGTCCTTCCTGGGGCTCGGCTTCCCGTCCGATTTCCCGACCTGGGGGCGGCTTCTGTTCGATTCGACCGATTATCTGCAGCAATATCCCGAACGGGTGATCTGGCCCGGCCTCGCGATCTCGCTGACGGTGCTGAGCGTCAACTACATGGGCGACGGGCTGCGCGACGCGCTCGATCCGCGGATCCGGGGGCGCTGAGCCCCCGGAGGGCGGCGGCTCAGTGCTCCATGCCGCGGCGGATCTGGCGGATCATCAGCCAGACCACCAGCACCACGAGCGGCGTGGCAACGGCGGTGGCCAGCCCCTTCGACACCCCCAGCGCCTCGGCGCCCGGCGCGATCATGTAGGCCACGAGGCTGACCGCGTAATAGCTGATCGCGACCACCGACAGCCCCTCGACCGTGCGCTGCAGACGCAGTTGCAGATCGGCCCGCCGGTCCATGCTTTCCAGAAGCTTCTGGTTCTGGGCCGAGCGTTCGACATCGACCTGGGTTCGCAGCAGGTTGGCCGCGCGGACCGCGCGCCGGGTCATCGAATCGAGCTGCGCCTCGGTCGCCTTCACCGTCCGCATCGACGGGTCGTAGCGGCGCATCATGAACTCGGTGAAGGTCTGGCGGTGCTGGAACCGCTCTTCGCGCAGGACCTCGATCCGCTGATGCACCAGCGCTTCGTAGGCGGTGGTGGCCGAAAAGCGGAAGGCCGACTGCGCCAGCAGGCTTTCCAGCTCGGCCGAGACCGCCAGAAGGTTCCGAAGCGTCTCTTCCGGGATCCGGTTGCCGCGGTTCATCTCGCCCACCAGTTCGCTCAGCTGCGGCTCGAGCTCGGCCAGGCGCTCATTGACCTGCCGCGCCCGGGGCAAGCCCAGCATCGACATCGCCTTGTAGGTCTCGATCTCGGTCAGCCGCTGGACGATGCGCCCGATCCGCCGCTGGCCGATCCCCGGCTCGACGAAGACCGCCATGCGCATGTGTCCGCCAGTGTCGATGCGGAAATCGGTGGCCATCACCGCGGCGTCGTCGAGGATCGCCGCCGCCGACAGGCTGTCGGGCGCGAACCATTCGCCCAGCCGCGCCCCGATCTGGCCGGGCCCCTCCTTCACCTGCTCGATCCGGATCAGCGCCGAGGTCAGCCGCGCGCCCGGTGCGGTCTCGAGCCAGTCATCGGGAAACACCTCGAAGGCGGCCGGATCGAACGGCCGGTCGGCAACACCGGGGGTGAAGACGGTATAGGTGACGAACTCGGTATGGCTTTCCCATTTCATCTTGTGCCGGCCCATCTGGCCGAAGAAATGGGTGTCGCCGGGCTTGGGATGCTGCGCCCCGAAGCGGTCGAGCAGGTCGATCGCATGCGCCCGGTCGGCATCGCGGTCTCGGGTCACGGCGTCAAGCGGCGGCTTGATGGCCAGAAAGGCAGCGTGGCAGGGTGCCTCCAGCGAGGGGAAGGGCCGCGCATGCAGTTCGTTCGTCAGCGCATAGCGCAGCGGATGGTCCTGGATCGGCATGGAGGCTGGCCTTCTGTTCCCGCGAGTCACTTCACCTCTAGCCGAGCCGCGCGATTTGTAAACGCGGCAGGGCGCGCCCGGGGGCGCGCAGCCCCTGCGGGGCCCGGGTATTTTCGCCAGGAAGAAGACCAGCGCCGCTTTCTTCTTGGTCCAAATACCCGAAGGTCGCGGCCCGCAAGGGCCGCCCCTGAAAGCTTGCGCCGAAGGCGCACCTTCTTCCACCTGCCGAAGACAAGACGCCCCGCCGGTGGGCGGGGCGTCTCTGGGTCGCGACTCCGATGGGGATCAGCGGATCAGCGTCAGCAGCTTGTCGAGGCTCTGCTTGGCATCGCCATAGAACATCCGCGTGTTCTCCTTGTAGAACAGCGGGTTCTCGATCCCCGAATAGCCGGTGCCCTGACCGCGTTTCGACACGATCACCTGCTTGGCCTTCCAGACCTCCAGAACCGGCATGCCCGCGATGGGCGAATTCGGATCGTCCTGGGCCGCCGGGTTCACGATGTCGTTCGACCCGATGACGATGGCCACGTCGGTCTGCGGGAAGTCCTCGTTGATCTCGTCCATCTCCAGCACGATGTCATAGGGGACCTTGGCTTCGGCCAGCAGCACGTTCATGTGCCCCGGCAAGCGCCCCGCCACCGGGTGGATGGCAAAGCGCACGGTCTTGCCCTGCTTGCGCAGATGCTCGGTCAGCACGGAAACCGAGTTCTGCGCCTGCGCGACCGCCATGCCGTAGCCCGGCACGATGATGATGCTGTCGGCATCTTCCAGCGCCGCGGCCACGCCATCTGCGTCGATCGCGACCATCTCGCCCTCGACCTCGGCCGCGGGACCGCCGGTGCCGCCGAAGCCGCCCAGGATCACGCTGACGAAATGCCGGTTCATCGCGCGGCACATGATGTAGCTGAGGATCGCCCCCGACGAGCCCACGAGCGCGCCGGTCACGATCAGCAGGTCATTGCCCAGCGTGAAGCCGATGGCGGCCGCGGCCCAGCCCGAATAGCTGTTCAGCATCGAGACCACGACCGGCATGTCGGCGCCGCCGATGCCCATGATCAGGTGCCAGCCGATGAAGCCCGCGAGAAGCGCCATCAGGACCATGGTCCAGATGCCCGCGCCGGTGAAGTAGAGATAGCCCAGCGCGATGGCCGCGATCACCGCGACCAGGTTCAGGATGTGGCCGCCCGGCAGCTTGTGCGGCTTGCCGTCGATCTTGCCCGCAAGCTTGCCGAAGGCCACGACCGACCCGGTGAAGGTGACGGCCCCGATGAAGATGCCGAGGAACACCTCGACCTTCAGGATCGAGATCTCGACCGGCGTCTTGTGCGCCAGAACCGCGGCGAAGCCCTTCAGCGCCTCGACCGCCGCGCCGTCATCGGCCGCCTTCAGCGCCATGACGTGGTTGAGTTCAAGCTGGGCGTTGAGCCCGATGAAGACCGCGGCGAGGCCGACGAAGCTGTGCAGCGCCGCCACCAGCTGCGGCATCTCGGTCATCTCGACCCGGCGTGCGACCTCGTAGCCCGCATAGCCGCCGATCAGGACGGCCGGGATCAGCAGCCAGTAATGGCCGATGCCGGGGCCGAAGACGGTGCCGAGCACAGCCAGCCCCATGCCGACGATGCCGTACCAGACGGCGCGCTTGGCCTTTTCCTGGTTCGACAGCCCGCCGAGCGCGAGGATGAAGAGAACGGCGGCGGCGATGTAGGCCGCGGAAACGATACCGATGGACATATCCCCTGCCCCCTCAAGATTTCTGGAACATGGCCAGCATCCGGCGTGTCACCAGGAAGCCACCCACGATGTTGATCGTCGCGATCAGGACCGAGACGGTGGCGAGGATCACCACCAGCCAGTTGCCAGACCCGATCTGCAACAGCGCGCCGAGGATGATGATCCCCGAGATCGCGTTGGTCACCGCCATCAGCGGCGTGTGCAGCGAGTGGCTGACATTCCAGATCACCTGGAAGCCGACGAAGCAGCTCAGCGCGAAGACGATGAAATGGCTCATGAAGCTTGCCGGCGCGAAGGCGCCGACCAGCAACATCAGGGCCGCGCCGACAGCCAGCATCGCGACCTGGGTGATCGTCTGCTTTCGGAAGGCGGCGGCCTCCTGGGCCTTCTTCTCTTCGGGGGTCAGCTCCTTGGGCTTTTCCTTCCTGGGGGCTGCCGCGATCGCCTTCACCTTGGGCGGCGGCGGCGGGAAGGTGATCTCGCCCTCATGGGTGACGGTCGCGCCCCGGATCACGTCGTCTTCCATGTTATGCACGACCTGACCGTCCTTGGCCGGTGTCAGATCGGTCATCATGTGACGGATGTTGGTGGCGTAAAGCGTCGAGGATTGCGTCGCCATGCGGCTGGCGAAATCGGTATAGCCGACGACGGTCACGCCGTTGTCGCTGACGATCTTCTCGCCGGGCCGGGTCAGGTCGCAGTTGCCGCCCTTCTCGGCGGCCAGGTCGACGATGACCGAGCCGGGCTTCATCGCCGCCACCATGTCCTCGAGCCAGAGCTTGGGCGCGGGGCGGCCGGGGATCAGCGCGGTGGTGATGACGATATCCATCTCGGGCGCCAGCTCGCGGAATTTCTCAAGCTGCTTTTCCCGGAACTCGGGCGAGGAGGGCTTGGCATAGCCGCCCGATTCAGACCCGTCGGCGGTGGCCTCCTCGAAGTCGAGGAACACGAATTCGGCGCCCATCGACTCGATCTGCTCGGCCACTTCGGGACGCACGTCGAAGGCGAAGACCATGGCGCCCAGCGAGGTCGCGGTGCCGATCGCGGCCAGACCCGCGACGCCCGCGCCGACCACCAGCACCTTGGCCGGGGGCACCTTGCCCGCCGCCGTCACCTGGCCGGTGAAGAAGCGGCCGAAATTCGACCCCGCCTCGATCACCGCGCGGTAGCCCGCGATATTGGCCATCGACGACAGCGCATCCATCTTCTGCGCCCGGCTGATCCGCGGCACCATGTCCATCGCGATCACGGTGGCGCCCCTGGCCTTGCACTGCTCGAGCAGCGCCTCGTTCTGCGCGGGCCAGAAGAAGCTGATCAGCGTCTGCCCCTTGCGCAGCCGCGCCACCTCCTCGGCGACAGGCTCGCGCACCTTGACGACGATGTCGGCGCCCTGCCAGAGCGCCGCGGCGGATTGCACCACCTTGACGCCGGCCTTTTCATAAGCCGCATCGGCGAAGCCGGCGGCCTCGCCCGCGCCGGCCTCGATCAGACAGTCATAGCCCAGCTTCCGAAGCTGGACCGCAGAGTCGGGGGTCATGGCCACGCGGGCCTCACCCTCCAGGATCTCTTTCGGTGCCCCGATTTTCACGTTCTAGTCCCCTCTTTCAGGCGTTGGGCCGCTGCAGGCCGCTGTCTCATAGCATTGCGCAACAATGTTTCACAAGTTGCAGGGTTGGCTATTCCCTTGTTTCAGGTTTTTCCGTCAGATCAGATCCAGCGCCGCACCCGGGCGCAATAGGCGTCATACTCCGATCCGAAGGCGTCGCGGATCAGCGCTTCTTCCCGAAGGATGAAGCGCCATTCGATCAGTTTCAGGAAAACCGGCACGAGGATCAGGCTCGGCATCGCGTCCCAGATCAGGATCAGCCCAAGCAGGATCGCCGCGTCGGCAAGATAGATCGGATTGCGCGACAGGCGATAGGGTCCCTCGACCACCAGGCGATCGGGCCGCTCGCGCGGGATCAGCGAGGTCCCGGCCAGAACGACCCGCAGCGCGGCCCAGCCGGACAGCGCCAGCCCGAAGACCAGCGCCAGCCCGCCCGCGACATCCCCCGCCCGGCCCAGAAAGGCCAGCGGAAACACTGACGCTTGCAACCAGGCCAGCCCCGCGAACAGGGCCAGCCAGACCGGCGGTAGTTCCAGGTAGTGCAGCAGCCGGGCCATCGGATCTCCGTCACGCATGTCGCCCTCCTTTAGAGAGTCCCTGCCGCCACGATCAAGGGGCTGAATCGTCATCCCCCTTGAACCCGGCGCCGTCTCGCGCCTAGTCTGAAGGCAAGGAGACCTCGATATGACCGATTTTGCGGCCACGCGAGCCCAGTTCCATATTCCCGAGGATGTGATCTATCTCGACGGAAACTCGCTCGGGCCATTGCCGCGAACGGCAGAGGCGCGGGTGGCCGCGGCGGTCCGCGAGGAATGGGGCGAAATGCTGATCGGCGGCTGGAACCGGGCCGGCTGGACCGAGATGCCCCGCGTCCTCGGCGACCGGATCGGCAAGCTGATCGGCGCCGAGCCGGGCTCGGTCGTCCTTGGCGACACGCTGTCGATCAAGATCTACCAGGCGCTCGCGGCGGCGCTGGAGATGCGGCCCGACCGCCGTGTCGTGCTGAGCGATCGCGGCAATTTCCCGACCGATCTTTACATGGCGCAGGGGCTGATCGCGAGCCTCGGCCGGGGTCACACCTTGCGCATGGTCGCGCCCGAGGAGGTCGAGGCGGCCATCGACGACGACGTCGCGGTCGTGCTGCTGACCGAGGTCGACTACCGCACCGGGCGGCTGCACGACATGGCCCGGCTGACCGCGCGGGCGCAGGCGGCGGGCGCCCTGACGATCTGGGATCTCGCGCATTCGGCGGGCGCGCTGCCCGTCGATCTGGCGGGCGCCGGCGCCGATTTCGCGGCCGGCTGCACCTACAAGTACCTCAATGCCGGCCCCGGCGCCCCGGCCTATATCTATGTGGCGCCGCGCCATTCCGACATGGCGCTGCCCGCGCTGTCAGGCTGGTTCGGCCATGCCGCCCCCTTCGCCTTCGAGCCCGGCTACCGGCCCGGCGCGGGCATCGCCCGGATGCGGATCGGCACGCCGCCGGTGTTGCAGATGGCGGTCGTCGAGGCCGCGCTGGGGGTCTGGGAGGGCGTCTCGCTCGACGACGTGCGGCGGCGGTCGATCGCGCTGTCCGACCTGTTCATCGCCGAGGTCGAGAGCCGCTGCCCGGAGCTGACCCTGCTGACCCCGCGCGATCCGCGGCAGCGCGGCAGCCAGGTGTCGTTCGGCTTTGCCGAAGGCTATGCCGCGATCCAGGCGCTGGTCGCGCGCGGCGTCGTCGGCGATTTCCGCGCCCCCGACATCATGCGGTTCGGCATTACCCCGCTTTACGTCGGCGAGGACGAGCTGCTGCGGGCTGCGACGATCCTTCAGGACGTGATGGAGAACCGGCTATGGGACGATCAGGCCTATCGTTTCCGCGCCGCCGTCACCTGAGCGCGCGCCCCCGCCTCCGGCTTCGCCGGGCCCGCCCCGGCGACGGAGCACCGACGCGCGCGGTGTTTCACGATGCGGTGCATCGCGGCGCCTCGCTCAGCTATTCGCCCGAAGAGCGCGACGCCTGGTCGCCCTCGCCCGAGGCGCCGGCCGATTGGGAACAGAAACTCCTGAGCCGCCACACCGTCATCGCCGAGATTCGCGGCGCGCCGGTGGGCTTCATGACGCTGGGCGAGGACGGTTATCTGGACTTCGCCTATGTCGCCCCCGACTGGACCGGACGCGGCATCGGCCGGGCGCTGTTGCAGGCGATCCTGCGCGAGGCGCGCCGCGCCGGGCTGGGCCGTCTTTCGACCGAGGCCAGCCTTGTGGCCCGGCCCTTCTTCGCCCGCCACGGCTGGCGCGAAACGGCCCGGCAAAGCGTCATCCGCCATGGCGTTGCTCTGACGAATTTCCGCATGGAAATAGATATTTAGGGGTCACTTCTCGCGCGTTGCACGAGATTCGGCACGGGCTCAGGCGGTCTTCAGCACCGCCGGGCGCGTCCCCTCGGCCCAGGCGGCCACGGCCTTGCCGAACGCCTCGAACAGCGGCCGCGACACCGGATCGCGGGCGGCGCGGTATTCGGGATGCCACTGCACCGCCAGCGCAAAGCCCGGCGCATCGGCCACATGGATCGCCTCGGGCGTGCCGTCAGGCGCCACCCCCTCGATGACGATCCGCGGCCCGGGCCGCTTGATCCCCTGCCCGTGCAGCGTGTTGGTCATCACCTCGGTCGCGCCCAGGATGCGGTGGAAAATGCCGCCCTCGGTCAGACAGACCTTGTGGCGCAGGGCAAATTTCTCTTCCAGCGACCCGTCGGGCGGCATCCGGTGGTTCATGCGCCCGGGCAGATCGCGGATCTCGGGATGCAGCGTGCCGCCCATCGCGACATTGACCTCCTGAAAACCGCGGCAGATGGCGAAGAAGGGCTGCCCGCGCTCGACCAGCGCGCGGATCAGCGGCAGGGCGATGGCATCGCGCGCCCGGTCGAAGGCGCCATGGGCCTCGGTCTCGGCCTCGCCATATTCCTCGGGATGGACGTTGGGCCGCCCGCCGGTGAACAGGAAGCCGTCGAAACAGTCGAGCAGCTCGGGGACGGAGACGAAGCGCGGATCGGCCGGGATCAGCAGCGGGATCGCGCCCACGACCTCGGCCACTGCCTCGGAGTTCATCGTGCCACCGGCATGGGCGGGGTATTGGTCGTTCAAAAGATAGCTGTTGCCGATGATACCGACCCTGGGGCGTGCCATGGGAGCCTCGCGTTCGCGTTTCGTGTAAGGATATAGGGCATTTCCACTAGGGTGAAGAGCCGGGGCCGGGTCGCGGCGATGCTGCGGCATGACGCCCTCCGGACGCACATTTTCACGCGATTCCGCTTATTTCCCGGGCCTGTCCGGTTCGGCGCGGCCGGATCTGCACAGGCGCTGTGCATCTCGGCCCCCGGCGCGGGCCTAGAGATCGAATGCCAGTTGCCGCCGGTCGGCCGGGCGTCGCCGCGCCCGTGCGGGCGCGGGACGAACGGGCCGCGCGGGGTCGGTCGCGATGTCGATCACCGGCGCCGGATAGCGCCGCCCGGGCCGCGGCAACGGTCCTCTCCAGGTCCAGGGCGCATGGCGCGCGGGCACGGGCAGATCGGCCAGTTCGGGCAGCCAGGCGCCCAGCATCGCGCCCTCGGGATCGAGATCGCGCGCCTGCCGCAGCGGATCGCAGGGCCGGGCCGCCGCCGCCCGCATCCGCGCCCGATGGAGCACGGGGTGGTAATCGAGGCAAAGCCGCGCCAGCACCCGCCCGCAATCCTCCGGATCGAGGCCCAGGAGCCCGATCCCGGCCGAGGCCAGCAGGCCCAGCCAGGACGGATCGAGCAGGCCGGAATGGCAAAGAGCCCGCATCGGCGCATCGACCGCGGGCAGCCCGGTCTCGCCCTTCTCCCAGGCGGCGAGGCGGGCGGCAGGGTCCGGCGGCCGGGGCGTGTCGGCGCGTCCGCTCGAGGCGCGCATCAGACGTGCCCGCCGGGCAAGCCCGGCCGTCAGCGGCCCCGCGCCGGCGACCCGTGCCGCGCGCGACACCTCGGCCGCCGAAAGCGTGCCCCAGGCCAGATGGGCCGACAGCGCGCCCTCCGAGGCCGGATCGGCCAAGGCCGCCTCCAGAACCCGCTCGGCCTCGGCCCGGCCGCCGCGCGGCCGTCCTGGACAGGGATCAAAACCAAGCCCCAGATCGCGCGCCTCGGGGATCGCGGCGGGGACCAGCCCGTCGAGCCCGCGAAGCGCCCCGGGCGGCGGCGACGCGGCCCCGCGCGACGCACGGACGTCCTCGAAGGCGATGCCGGTCCCCCGCGCCCAAGGCGCGGCGTCACGGCCCGTGCCGTCATCCAGCGTCAGCACACGCGTCACCGGCCAGCGCGCCGCGCAGCGCGCCAGCACCCGGGCGGGCGGCCCGGCCTCGATTTGCAGGGCGGCGCCCCGGGCGGCCAGTGCGTCGGACAGCGCGGCAAGCCCCTCGGCCACGAAACGCCAGTGCCGGGCCGAGGCCTCGGGCGCGGCCCAGACCGCCGGATCGACGATGTAAAGCGGCAGCACGGCGCCCTCGCCCGCCGCGGCCCGCGCCAGCGCCGGCTGATCCTCGAGGCGCAGATCGCGCCGAAGCCAGAGAATCGTCACCTCCATGACCGGAACATAAATCGAACATCCGGCCCCCTGCCACGGGCATCTTGCGCTTGGCCCTCAGGGGTATAGGTCTGGGAGGTCCGAATTGGAGAGACAGATGACAGACGCCGCGCCGCAGCCCGTGTTCCTGAAGGACTACACCCCTTTCGGTTTTCTGGTGGACCAGGTCGAGTTGAACGTCCACCTGCATCCGACCGCGACGCGGGTCCGCGCGAAGATCGCCTTCCGCCCCAACCCGGCGGCCCGCGACCGGCGCTTTTTCCTGCATGGCGAGGATCTGACGCTGATCTCGGCCGCGATCGACGGCACCCCCGTCACCCCCGAGATCACGCCCGAGGGGCTGAGCTGTCCGGTGCCCGAGGCGCCCTTCACCTGGGAGGCCGAGGTCGAGATCGCACCGGCGGAAAATACAGCCCTTGAAGGGCTTTACATGTCGAACGGCATGTATTGCACGCAGTGCGAGGCCGAAGGGTTCCGCAAGATCACCTTCTATCCCGACCGCCCCGACGTGATGGCGCCGTTCCGGGTACGGATCGACGGCGATCTGCCGGTCCTGCTGTCGAACGGCAATCCGGTGGCCCAGGGCGCGGGCTGGGCCGAATGGAACGACCCCTGGCCCAAGCCCAGCTATCTGTTCGCGCTGGTCGCGGGCGAGCTGGTGGCGACCTCGGACCGCTTCACCACCTCGGAAGGGCGCGAGGTCGCGCTGAATGTCTGGGTGCGCCCCGCCGATCAGGGCAAGGCCGATTATGCGCTCGACAGCCTGATCCGGTCGATGAAATGGGACGAAGAGGTCTATGGCCGGGCCTATGATCTGGACGTCTTCAACATCGTCGCGGTCGACGATTTCAACATGGGCGCGATGGAGAACAAGGGGCTGAACGTCTTCAACTCGCGCTATGTGCTGGCCAGCCCCGAGACCGCGACCGACCGCGATTACGAGAATATCGAGCGGATCATCGCGCATGAGTATTTCCACAACTGGACCGGCGACCGCATCACCTGCCGCGACTGGTTCCAGCTGTCGCTGAAAGAGGGGCTGACGGTCTTCCGCGACTCGCAGTTCTCGGCCGACATGCGGTCGGCCGCGGTCAAGCGGATCGAGGATGTGATGACGCTGCGCGCGCGCCAGTTCCGCGAGGATAACGGCCCGCTGGCACACCCGGTGCGGCCCGAAAGCTATGCCGAGATCAATAACTTCTACACCGCAACCGTCTATGAGAAGGGCGCCGAGGTGATCGGCATGCTGCGCCGTCTGGTGGGGCCCGAGGGCTATGCCAGGGCGCTCGATCTCTACTTTGCGCGCCATGACGGGCAGGCCTGCACCATCGAGGACTGGCTGCAGGTCTTCGAGGAGGCGACGGGCCGCGACCTGACCCGGTTCAAGCGCTGGTATTCGCAGGCGGGCACGCCCCGCGTGAAGGTCACGGAAGACTTCAAGGACGGCACGTATACTCTTCATCTGGAACAGAAAACGCCACCCACGCCGGGACAGGATGAAAAGTTGCCGCAAGTCATTCCGCTGGCTCTGGGGCTGCTGTCGCCCAATGGCGACGAGGTATTGCCGACGACCGTGATCGAACTGACCGAGGCGCGGCAGGAGGCCGTCTTCGAGGGGCTTGCGGCGAAACCCGTGCCCTCGCTCTTGCGCGGCTTCTCGGCGCCGGTGATCCTTGAACGCGACAGCACGCCCGAGGAACGTGCCTTCCTGCTGGCGCATGACACCGACCCGTTCAACAAATGGGAGGCCGGGCGGTCGCTTGCGCGCGAGGTGCTGATCGCGATGGTGACCGAGGACGCGGCGCCTGCGCCGGCCTGGCTTGATGCGCTGGCCGCCGTCGTGCGCGACGAGGCGCTCGACCCGGCCTTCCGGGCGCTGGCGCTGAGGCTGCCGGGCGAGGACGAACTGGCCGAGGCGCTGGCCGACCGCGGTGCCGTGCCCGACCCGCTGGCGATCCATGCCGCGCGCGAACGCGTCAAGACCGCGGTTGCCCGCCATCTGGACCCGCTCTGGGCCGGGCTTTACGCGCAGATGGCCTGCCCCGGCCCCTACAGCCCCGGGGCGGCCGATGCCGGGCGGCGCGCGCTGAGGCTCGCGGCACTCGGCTACATGGCGCGGCTTGACGGCGGCGCCCGGGCGCAGGCGCATTTCTCGGCCGCCGACAACATGACCGACGAGATCGGCGCGCTGAGCGTGCTTCTGGAAACCGGCGGCGCGGACGAGGCGCTTGATCGCTTCGCCCGGCGCTGGGGCCATGACCGGCTGGTGATGGACAAATGGTTCGGGCTGCAGGCGACGCTGGCGGCGCCCGAGCGCGCGGTGGCGGTGACCCGCGCTCTGACCGAGCACGCCGATTTCACCTGGAAGAACCCCAACCGGTTCCGCGCGGTGATCGGCGGCTTTTCGGCCAATGCCGCGGGCTTTCACGACGCCTCGGGCGCGGGCTACGACCTGGTCGCGGACTGGCTGATCCGGCTCGATGCGGTCAACCCGCAGACGGCGGCCCGGATGTCGACCGCCTTCGAGACCTGGGCGCGCTATGACGAGGGCCGCCGCGAAAAAGCGCAGGCCGCGCTGGAACGGATCGCCGCCCGCGAGGGTTTGAGCCGGGACATGGGCGAGATGGTGGGCCGGCTGCTGGCCGCCGGGCGGATCGCCGCCTGAGGCCCGCGCGAGGCCGGGGAATTGCTTTGACCGGAGCCGCCGGAATCGGCTCTGGTGTCACGGAAGCGTCATTCGGGTGTGGTGACAAGGCGCATGCAAGAAAGAATAGATCCGCTTATCGAGGAACGGGCCCCCTGGCTATTCGCCGACCATCCTTGGAGCGCGCCGTCCCGGCGGCTGCTGAACGGGGTGCTGGGCTATGACCGGACCGTCGCCCTGGGCGAGGTCCTGCAGGACCATCCCTCGCATGTGATCATGGACGAAATGGCCCGGCTGCTGGCGCGCGACCTGCGCGGCACCGGGATCGAGAACATCCCGGCCACGGGCCCGGCGATGATCGTGGCGAACCACCCGACCGGCATCGCCGACGGGGTGATGCTGTGGAGCCTTCTGCGCCAGCGCCGCCCCGATCTCTTTTTCTACGCCAACCGCGACATCCTGCGGGTGCTGCCGCAGATGGAAGAGATCATCGCGCCGGTCGAGTGGCGCGAGGAAAAGCGCAGCCATGCCAAGACCCGCGAGACCATGGCCTATACCCGCAAGGCCATCGAGAAGGGGCGACTGGCGGTGATCTTTCCGTCGGGACGGCTGGCCAAGCGGCGCGGGCTGTCGCTGCACGAACGGCCCTGGATGCCCTCGGCGGCGATGATCGCGCGCAAGTTCGACCTGCCGGTGATCCCGATCAATATCCGCGCCCGGAACTCGGTGCTGTTCTATCTGTTCGATCTGATCCACCCGACGCTGAGGGATATCACGCTCTTTCACGAGACCCTCAACAAGGAGCGTCAGCCTTACCGGATGACGGTGGGCGAGCCGATCGCGCCGGGCGCACTGCCGGTTCGGTCGGAAGACGGGATCGAGATGCTGCGCGCGGCGACGCTTGCGCTCGGCGGGCGCTATGCGCCGCGGGTGAGCCTGGTGCAGAATTCGCGTCGGCCGAGCTGGGTGAAATCGACCGCGCTGGGCTAGAGCACGGAATTGGTGGCGCCGCCGTCAAGCAGGATATTCTGGCCGACGATGAACCCCGCCTGGGTCGAGCACAGGAACGCACAGGCGGCACCGAATTCGGCGGGCGTGCCGTAGCGACGCGCCGGAATCGTCGCCGCGCGCCGGGCCCGCGCCTCTTCGAGGCTGATGCCGTCGGCCTCGGCCACGCCGCGGTCGAGCGCATCAGCCCGGTCGGTGGCATGGATCCCCGGAAGCAGGTTGTTGATCGTCACCCCAAAGGGCGCCACCTGCCGTGCAGTGCCCGCAACATAGCCGGTCAGCCCGGCCCGGGCCGAATTCGACAGTCCCAGCACCGGGATCGGCGCCTTGACCGACTGGCTGGTGATGTTGACGACCCTGCCCCAGCCCCGGTCGATCATCCCGGGCAGCAGCGCCTTCATCAGCGCGATGGGCGTCAGCATGTTGGCATCGAGCGCCGCGATGAAATCGGCGCGCTCCCAGTCCGACCAGAGCCCGGGCGGCGGGCCGCCGGCATTGGTCACAAGGATGTCGACCGGACCGGCTGCCTCCAGCACCGTGGCGCGCCCGTCTTCCGAAACGATATCGGCCGCGACCGGGGTGACCGACACGCCGTACCGCTGCCGGATGTCTTCGGCGGCAGCCAGAAGCGCCTCGGCGCCCCGGGCATTGATCACAAGGTCGGCCCCTGCGGCCGCCAGCGCCTCGGCGCAGCCCCGACCAAGCCCTTTCGACGCGGCGCAGACCAGCGCCCGTTTGCCTTTCAGTCCCAGATCCATTGCGGTGCTCCCTGTCGCCCGTCGCCCCGGATTAGCAGCCGATGGCGCTATGGAAAAGCCCGGAGCGGGGGCCAAAAAGCGTTGCACCCTGGCGCGGAACGCACAGGTCAGCGCCCGAAAATTCGCGAATTTTCGTTTCGGGGCCTTCCGATACGCAATTCTTCTGCGAAGAATTGGGGGATGACCGGAGGGTGAGTGCCGCCCCCGATCACGCCGTCAGGGCCGCCAGCAGCGGGGTCCATTGCGCGCGGAGTGCCGCGTAGGCGCGCTGCGGCTTGTCGAAGACCGTCAAGCCCTGCTCGGCCAGATCGCCATAGGCCACCCGGTCCGAGATTTCGGCCACCGGCGCCTGCCCGACCTGATCGGCCAACGCCCGGATCCGGTCCCCGTCGCGGCCGCGCGGGCGGACCCGGTTCGCGACCAGTTCGACGCCCACCTTGCCCTTCCGGATCCGTTTCAGCTCGGCGATCTCCTTCAGAAAGCGACGGGTCGAATCCTCGTCGAAGAAGGACGGCATCACCGGCACCACCACAGCGCGCGCCTCGGCCACCAGACCGGCCGCGGCCTCGTCATAGATCGCCCCGGGCGCATCGACGATCACCCAGTCGGTGCCCTTGCCGCCCTTGCCCGCGCCGATTTCGGCCGACCAGTCCAGCGAACGGATCTCGGGCACGCCCGAGGGGCGGCGCTTGAGCCAGCGCAGGGCAGATTTCTGCGGATCTGCATCGGCCAGGGCCACTTTCCAGCCGCCATCGGCCAGTGCCGCGGCCAGCGTCACCGCGATCGTCGTCTTGCCGCAGCCGCCCTTGCGATTGGCAATCAGCACCGTCTTCATCCCCACCCCTTTCGTCTTCAACCGCCCTACCATACCCGTTCGCCCCTGCTAGGCAATGTATATACGTAACCGCCACCATGTCGCCCTTGAAAGCCGTGCCTGCCGCCCCGACCTGACCGGGACACACCTAAGGGAGGACAAGATGACCGCCACGATCCTGGTTGCCACCGATCTCAGCCCGCGCGCCGACCGCGCCGTGAACCGCGCCTTCCGGCTGGCCCGCGCGATAGGCGCCGACGTCCTGTTGGCGACGGTCATCGACAGCGAGCTGCCCGAGGACGTGGCCCGCCCGATGGCCGAGGCCGCCGCCACCCGGCTGACCCGCTTTGCCGCCGCGATCCCGCAGGCGGCCGAGGTCCGGCACGCCACCCGCATCGTGACCGGCGATCCCAGCAGCGCGATCCCCCAACTGGCCGAAGAGGCCGACGCCGCGCTGGTGGTGCTGGGCCTGCATCGCGACCGGCCCTTCCTCGACCTGCTGCGCGAAACCACGATGGAGCGGATCGTCCGCCACATCTCGCGCCCGGTTCTGCTGGTGCGGGACCCGGTCGATCACGACTATGCCACGCTGATGGCCGCGCTCGACTTTGCCCCGGCCTCGACCGCCGCACTGCAGATCGCCGCGCGGCTGGCGCCCGGGGCCGCGATCCACGGCGTGCACGCGCTGCACATCCCCTATCGCGGCTTCATCGCGCCCCATGGCAGTTCCATCGCCATCGCCCCCTTCCGCCGCAGCGCCGAGATGCGCCTGGCCGAGTGGCGCGCGCAGAACGACCTGCCCGCCCGGCTGGCCGATGTCGCCCTCGTCGAGGGCGCCGCCCATCTGGTGCTGAACGCCGAGATCGAGGCCCGTCGCCCCGACCTTCTGGTCCTTGGCGCCCATGGCCGCGCGGGCGCCGCGCCCTCGATCCTGGGCTCGCTGGCCAATGACCTGATGCGCGCCCCGCCCTGCGACCTGCTGGTCGCGCGCTAGCGCCCGCTTTACGCCTGGGCGGGGCCGATCTAGGCTTCGCCCGGGCGGAGGAGACGGGCGATGGGCAATCCCGAGCATCTGAAATGGCTGCTGGAAGGCGTCGAGGCGTGGAACGCGCGGCGGCAGCGGGACGATTTCATGCCGGATCTGTCCGGGATGGATATCCGGGGGGGCGTTCGAGAAGGCCGGGAAGCTTGAGGAAGGCCGCGTTGCGCTTTTGATGGCGGACCTCCGGGAGGCGGATCTCACGGGGGCAGACCTCACGGGGGCGCACCTTCGGGAGGCTAAACTCGTGGAAGCGGACCTTCGGAAAGCGTCTCTCAGACACGCGGACCTTAAAGAAGCTGTACTCTGCGGAGCAGTCATTGAGGGTACTGATTTCGGGGATGCGAGCTTAAATGAGACCATAGTTCGAACCGACTACGGCGCCTTCCCTCCTCCTTTGATTACTGACCTATCGCGCGCGCAGAACTTGACCCAAATCCAAGTCGACACCATGCGCGGCGACACCGGTACGATCCTGCCTGAGGGCCTGCATCATCCGGCGCATTGGCCTGATCCGAAACCGCCGGGTTCACCGGGTCGTGAAAGTGAACCGGACGCGACTTCTACCGCCCCACGCGGTTCTTCCTCGATCCGGGCCAAGGTTCAGGAGCGGCCAGTTGCCGAACTCAGACATGCGCTAAAGGCCAGCTACCCAGAGACAGCAGTCCTCGCCGAATATATCGTCGGACAGATTCAGAACGAGATCGCAGCACACCGCGTGACCGCCATCCCCAATGACGCCGCGGCCCTGTCAAACTACAATGCCAAGCTCAACTTCCTGAACGAAACGCTGATTGCGGTTCAAAGGCTGCACGAGGCCATTCCAGTCGCAGAGCACGACCAGAAAGTCACGCCCGAAGAGACCAGACGGATCAAGGAAATCCTGATCGACATCGCCGGGAAGATCGACCTCGCGGTCCGGTATCTCGACAACGACACGGGTACCTACGGCAACCTCTGGAAGATCGGGCTGATCGGCGCCTGTTCCAGTCTGCTGGGCTGCTTCGGCATCCCGGTCACTCTGGGCGCCCCTATTGCGGCAGGCGTGGTCAGCGCCTCGACCTTCCGCTTCATCGTTGAACGGCGGCGCGGCCCCCGACCGCCGCACCGATGACGATTGCGCGGGCCCCGCGCCTCGCCTATATCCGCGCGCATGCTGGATGCCCCCTCGAACCGCCCGAACCTGCCGCCGGAAATCGCCCGGAGGCGCACCTTTGCCATCATCTCGCACCCCGATGCGGGCAAGACCACGCTGACCGAGAAGTTCCTGCTGTATGGCGGCGCGATCCAAATGGCGGGACAGGTGCGCGCCAAGGGCGAGGCGCGGCGGACACGGTCGGACTTCATGAAGATGGAGCAGGACCGGGGCATTTCCGTCTCGGCCTCGGCGATGTCCTTCGACTATCGCGAGTTCCGCTTCAATCTGGTCGACACGCCCGGCCACAGCGACTTTTCCGAGGACACCTACCGCACCCTGACCGCGGTCGATGCCGCGGTGATGGTGATCGACGGCGCCAAGGGGGTGGAAAGCCAGACCCGGAAGCTGTTCGAGGTCTGCCGGCTGCGCGATCTGCCGATCCTGACCTTCTGTAACAAGATGGACCGCGAAAGCCGCGACACCTTCGAGATCATCGACGAGATCCAGGAGATGCTGGCGATCCATGTCACGCCCGCCTCCTGGCCGATCGGGGTCGGGCGCGATTTCCTCGGCTGCTACGACATGCTGCGGAACCGGCTGGAACTGATGGACCGGGCCGACCGCAACAAGGTGGCCGAGTCGATCAGGATCGAGGGGCTCGACGATCCGAAGCTGGCCGAGCATGTGCCCCAGGATCTGCGCGAGAAGCTGATCGAGGAAGTCGAGATGGCGAAGGAGCTTTTGCCCGCGCTCGATCCGCAGGCGGTGCTGGAAGGGCATATGACGCCGATCTGGTTCGGCTCGGCGATCAACTCGTTCGGGGTGAAGGAGCTGATGGACGGCATCGCCACCTATGGCCCCGAGCCGCAGATGCAGGCGGCCGAACCGCGCCAGATCTCGCCCGAGGAACCGGTCGTGTCGGGCTTCGTCTTCAAGGTGCAAGCCAACATGGACCCCAAGCACCGCGACCGGGTGGCCTTCGTGCGGCTTGCCTCGGGGCATTTCCAGCGCGGCATGAAGCTGACCCATGTGCGGTCCAAGAAACCGATCACGGTGTCGAGCCCGGTGCTGTTCCTGGCCGCAGACCGCGAGCTGGCCGAAGAGGCCTGGGCGGGCGACATCATCGGCATCCCGAACCACGGGCAACTGCGCATCGGCGACACGCTGACCGAGGGCGAGGCGCTGAAGGTCACGGGCATTCCGTCCTTCGCGCCGGAGCTGCTGAAGAACTGCCGCGCGGGCGACCCGATGAAGGCCAAGCATCTGGACAAGGCCCTGATGCAGTTTGCCGAAGAGGGCGCGGCCAAGGTCTTCAAGCCGATGGTGGGCTCGGGCTTCATCGTGGGTGTCGTCGGCGCGCTGCAATTCGAGGTTCTGGCCAGCCGGATCGAGCTGGAATACGGCCTGCCGGTGCGCTTCGAGCCCTCGCAATTCACCTCGGCCCGCTGGGTCCATGGCGAGAAGCTCGCGGTCGAGAGCTTCGTGCAGAAGAACAAGCAGCACATGGCGACCGACAACGATGGCGACGTGGTCTACATGACGCGGCTGCAATGGGACATCGACCGCGTGGTGCGCGATCACCCCGAGCTGACGCTGTCGGCGACCAAGGAAATGCAGGTTTGAACGACGTGTCGCCGCAGGTGTCAAGCACGGTCACCGGCGCGCGACGCGCTCCTCAAACCAAACGACGAGGACGTCAAAATCGATCTCGCCGGACGCCACCCCAACGATGAGATCGTCGAACCGGTCTTGTCCGGAAAGGACGAGGTAGTAGCCGCTACGCTCGATCAGCGTCTCTACCAGCAGCAGGGCAGTTCGCTTGTTGCCGTCGACAAAGCCATGATTTCCGACCATGCTTTGCGTCAGTGCCGCTGCCTTTCGCCATATGCTGCGATGATACCCTGAATATGGCCGAGATATAGCGGACTCGATCATATCAAGACTGACAATGCCATCGCACCCGCCATACCGCAGAGCTTCGTCATGCGCGGTCAGTGCATCGCCAAGACTCAGTCGATAGTGTCGCTTACCGATCAGCCAACCTCTTCAGCGCATCGTTTCGCCGCGCGGAAGCATCGCGAATTACGGCCTCGGTAGCGGGCCTGACCTTCGAGCTGCCTTTGGACGTTTCGACAGACAGAAAACGCCCCGTCCTTGCCTCTCGGACAACGCAACCGCCCTTTACGGGCTTCTTGTCCACATAACGCTCAAAGGACTTTGCCATCCACACCTATCCCGACGGCCCCGGAAGAACCGCCCCAATTCGCGCCCTTAGTATGCGCCTGGGTAGAATATGCGCCCGGGGTGGGCCGCTGACAAGAGGACAGCCCCGGGCGCAACACAGTGGCCGAGATTTTTCGACCGCCCGTCCCGTTGCACTTGTCTCAGACGGCCTTGTCGGGGCCGGTTCCGGCATCGCGCATCGCGGACTGGATGAAGGCGATGCTTTCGGCAAGCTTTGCCGTCTCCCAGGCATTCAGGCTGACCGGAAGCTGTTTCACGATCCCCTCGCGCCCCAGAACGCAGGGCATGCTCAGCGCCACGTCGCCGTCATGGCCGTACTGGCCGCGCAGGGTGGTGCAGGCGGGAAAGACGCTGCGTTCGTCCAGCAGCACGGCGCGGGCCATGGTCACCGCCGACTGGGCGACGCCCGCATTGGTCCAGCCCTTGCCGTTAAAGACGTCATAGGCCGCGCTGATCACCCGGGCCTTGACCGTCTCGGGGTCGTGGATGTCGCCCAGGGCCTCGAAATGGCGGCCGAGATCCGCGAAGGTGATGCCCGCGACATTGACATGGCTCAGGACCGGGAAGGCGGTGCTGCCATGTTCGCCCATCATGAAGCCGGTGACCGACTTCGGGTCGATCCCGCAGGCGTCGGCCACGACCTTCCGAAGCCGCGCTGAATCAAGCATCGTCCCCGTCCCGAAGACCCGCCCGCGCGGATAGCCGAATTCGTTCTCGGCGATGTAGACCATGGTATCGAGCGGGTTGGTGATCAGGATGACGATGGCCTCGGTCGTGTGCCCGACGATCCCCGCCATCACCTCGCGGATCACCTGGCAGTTGGTGGTGGTCAAGAGGGTGCGGTCGGGCTCGGCCTTGGGATCGTCGGGGTCGGGAATGACGCTTGGCCCCGCGGCCACGACGATCACGTCGGCATCGACGCATTGCTCGTAGCCGCCCGAGGTGACCTTGATATTGCTCATATAGGGCAAGGCCGTCGCCTGCGCCTGGTCGAGCGCCTCGCCGAAGGCCACGTTTTCGAGAATGTCGATGACGCCGATCTCGGCGAAGAGGCCGATCTTCATGGCATCGGCCAGGACATAGGACCCGACATGCCCTGCCCCGATGACAACGAGCTTGTTGGTATGCATTTTCGTCTCCTTGCAACGTCCAGACGGCCGCCGGGCGGATCGGGCACGCGCCGTGGCGGGCCAGTCCGTCCGGGGGCCGCTTTCGCACCGGGCGGCCGCTGCACCGGCATCGCTTGGGTCGCAGGCCGCCATCGGCTTCGGCGCCGGGCGCCGGAGTCCCGCGCGAAAGCTGAGCCGAGCTAGATCACCTTTCGGCGGCAGCCGAAATGGCAAATGGCGCAAAAGCGCACAGAGTTGCCAACGGTCGTGACTGACAAGATGCCGACCAAAGCCCGGTCACCGCCGGTGCGCCTGTTGGCGCGGCCCCGCAAGTCTTTGAAATGCCTAGTTCTCTGCCTGACTGACGACGACGGCGGGTTCGGCCGGCATGCTGTCGATCTTCCTCAGACCCCAGTTCTGCATGGAGCTGGCCTTTGCAGTCCGCGTCATTTCGAATCCCCCGGGCGTTTCCACGACCCTGCTGCAGCGTGGGCCGTAGGGGGTAATCTCCGTGACCAGAATTTGCCCGGACTCTCGACCTGTCTTCAGCAGATTGTTTACGCCCTGCCAACACAACACATCGCCGTCCAGCCACCACCGCCCCTTGGCAGCCCAGTGGTGCCCCTTCGTGCCAACGGAATACTCGACACCATCCGACCGGAAGACCCAGACAGAGGGGACATTGGTGCTGAGCGGCTGATCGATGACCTTCGTCAGGATCTCGTCACCGGACAGAAATTTCGCGTCGCCTCGCGCCGCCCCCGATGACGTGTGATCGACGCAACCGGCGAGCACAAAAAGGATCATGACAGGGGGGAACGGAAATCGCATCGCAGTCTTCTCCGGCAAACACAGGACATGACGATCCTACCGCCGGACTCTGGTCGCACAATTGCCGTTCCGCAACGTCCTGGCTGAGCCTGGCCTCGAATGCGAGGGGCGCGAGCTTGCCGCGCCCCTCAGGTTTTTCGCCGCTCACTTCGCCGACAGCAGCTCCGGCACGCTCAGCAGCATCACCTCGTTATCGGCGGCGGCGTCGAGCTTGCGGCCCGACGAGAACGGCAGGTTGTTGTCGTTGGCGACCAGGATATGGGTGTCGTCGACCCGCATCACGTCCTCGATGGTGAAGAACGGGAAGGTGAACTTGCCCGTCAGATCGCGCGCCGCATCGGTGTCAAGCCGGGCCACCCCGTCGGGATCGGCGATGTCCATCAGGTCGATATGGCCGATCCGGCGGACAAACCCGTCGGCATCCACATCCGACGTGTCGATCAGCACGATCCACTTGTGCAGCGCGGGTTCCGGGAAGCAGTCGGCGGCGGGCGCGCCGTCGCATTTCAGGCTGGGATCGCCCTCGCCATTGTCGCGCTCGATCACCAGGGCGTGGGTGTCGTCGATGAAGTTGAAATCGCCGATCGCGGTCGCGCCATCCGCGAGGGCGAACTTGAACATCTCGCCGGTCCAGTCCTTCGACGCCGTATCGAAGGCCATCACCCGCAGAAAATCGCCCTCGGGCGTGCCATCCTCGCCGAGAATCGGCTTTTCCAGCATCGCCCAGAGCTTGGACGTGCCGGGCTGCAGCGCCATGCCCTCGTAGCCGCCCGAGCGCTGCGATTTCCAGTCCGTGCCGGGCACCGAGGTGGCGGACACGGCGGGGTTGTCGGCGCCTTTCAGTTCCTTGCCATCGGCCATGGTCGGGTAGACGCCCAGCACCACGCCGTCGAGCGAGACGTTCAGCAGGTAGGGGCCGAACTCCTCGCCGATCCAGAGCGAGCCGTCGACAAGCTGAAGGCTTTCAAGGTCGAAATCGGCGCCGGTCAGATAGCGGCCCTCGGTGCCTTCATAGGCGATACGGAAGGGCACCTTGAAATCGGGGTCGCGCAGGAAGACGGTTTCCTTCACGTCCACCTTGCCGGTCGCGAAATCGGGCGCGATGCGGTGGAAGAACAGCATCGCGTCGGGGCTGTTGGCCTTGGACCCGAAGCCGTTATCGGTCAGCGCATAGACCGACCCGTCCTCGGCGCGGTCCATCGCGAAGCCCGAAAAGCCCTGCAGCGGCTGGCCGATGAAAGGCAGCGCGATGCCGGTCGCGCGGTTGCCATGGAGCTTGCCGGTGTCGCCCATCGCGCTCATCGGCACCATGTTCCGCGCGGTCCCGGTGAACTTGCCCGAGATCCAGGCGTCGCGCGGCGCATCGGCGGGCGGCGCGACCATGGTCATCGCGGGAAGCACCGCATGGCCGGAAAGAACCGCAGGGAAGGTCTCTTCGGCCAGCGCCGGACCGGCCAGGGCGACGACCGCGGCCGAAAGCAGGAACAGACTGTTTTTCATCGTTGATTCCCTATCTCGATGAGAGTGTGCCCGTTGCCCTACAAAGCCCCTGCAACAGCCGCGACTCCGCCCCGTGTCAATTCCATGACAAGTTCCCCGCCGCAGTCCCGGCCCCTTGAATTCGCGCCCGCCCGCCGCGACATGACATCGAGACCCGTTCTCGTCCGCGCCGCCCGCCGGCCGTCCCCCCTTCACCCGACCGACCGCCGATGAGTGCCCCAGACGACTGGATCATCTCGAGCCTTCTCGAAGACCTTGCGGCGCTGGCGCTGGCGAGCGACCGCGTCAGCCTGGCCGATCTGATCGAGACGCTGGGCGCGCGCGGCTTCGGGCCGCTTCTGGTGATGCTCTCGGCCTTCCTGATCCTGCCGGTGGGGATGTTGCCCGGCCTGCCCGGGGTGGTCGCGGTCTTCATGATCCTGATCGGCGGGCGGATGATGACCGGCCAGACCACGCTCTGGCTGCCCGGGCGGCTGCGCCGGGTGCATCTCTCGGGCCATGTGCTGGCGGTCTCGGTCGCGCGGGCGCAACCGGCCGCGCTGTGGCTGCGCCCGCTGCTGGCGCCGCGGCTTGTGGCATTTGTGGAAAGCGGTCCGGCGACGCGCCTGATCGCGCTGATCCTGATGGCGACGGGGGGGCTGATCTTCCTTCTGGGCTTCATCCCCGGCCTGCCCTTCGTTCTGTCGCTGCATGTGCTGATGCTGGGACTGGCGATGTCGACCCGCGACGGGCTGGTCGCGTTCCTGGCCTATTGCATGCTCTTGCCGGAAATCGTCTTCATCTGGCGGGTCTTCACCTGACCCGTGAAACCCCAGGCGGGCGTACAGGGGCGTTCAACTTGACGAAAGCGCGAGTTTCCTCTATCGAGCCGCGAATGAGGATCAGACTGGCAATACGGCCGGTCTAGGCCGCGTGCGACAGGTGCGGCCATGATGCTGCAACTGAGCCAAGGACTTACATGACGACTTTTGCTGAACTGGGGCTCGACCCCAAGGTTCTTTCCGCCGTTTCCGACGCGGGCTACACCGCGCCGACCCCGATCCAGGCCGGGGCCATCCCGCCTGCGCTTGAAGGTCGCGACGTTCTGGGCATCGCCCAGACCGGCACCGGCAAGACGGCCAGCTTCGTGCTGCCGATGATCACCCTTCTCGGCCGCGGCCGGGCCCGGGCCCGGATGCCGCGCAGCCTCGTGCTGGCGCCGACCCGCGAACTGGCGGCCCAGGTCGCCGAAAACTTCGACACCTATGCCAAGAAGACCAAGCTGTCGAAGGCGCTTCTGATCGGCGGTGTCAGCTTCAAGGAACAGGACGCGCTGATCGACAAGGGCGTCGACGTGCTGATCGCCACCCCCGGCCGCCTGCTGGACCATTTCGAACGCGGCAAGCTGCTGCTGACCGGCGTCCAGATCATGGTGGTGGACGAGGCGGACCGGATGCTCGACATGGGCTTCATCCCCGATATCGAGCGGATTTTCCAGCTGACCCCCTTCACCCGGCAAACGCTGTTCTTCTCGGCCACGATGGCGCCCGAGATCGAGCGCGTGACCAACACCTTCCTGTCGGCCCCGGCCAAGATCGAGGTCGCCCGCCGGGCCAGCGCCGCCGAAAGCATCGAACAGGCCGTGATCTGCTACACCGCCTCGCGCAAGGACCGGCAAGCCAAAGAGAAACGCGAGCTGCTGCGCGCGCTGATCGACCGCGAGGGCGAGGGCTGCAAGAACGCCATCATCTTCTGCAACCGCAAGACC
Source organism: Rhodovulum sp. BSW8 (assembly GCF_003314725.1). Taxonomy (NCBI): domain Bacteria; kingdom Pseudomonadati; phylum Pseudomonadota; class Alphaproteobacteria; order Rhodobacterales; family Paracoccaceae; genus Rhodovulum; species Rhodovulum sp. BSW8. Next base: position 145,662 of record NZ_QNVX01000004.1, on the reverse strand, counting down.
GAGGTCGACATCGTCGCCAAGTCGCTCAAGACCCATGGCTATGACGCGGCCCCGATCCATGGCGATCTCGACCAGTCGCAGCGGACCCGGACGCTGGAATCCTTCCGCGAAGGGAAACTGCGGTTCCTGATCGCCTCGGACGTGGCCGCGCGCGGTCTGGACGTGCCCGCGGTCAGCCATGTGTTCAACTACGACGTGCCTTCCCATGCCGAGGATTACGTGCACCGGATCGGCCGCACCGGCCGGGCGGGCCGCGAAGGCAAGGCGCTGACCATCTGCGTGCCCCATGACGAGAAATGGCTGATCGCCATCGAGGAGCTGGTCGAAAAGCAGATCCCGCGCGTCGAGAGCCCGCTGAAAGGCGGCAGCGACGATCGCGGCAAGCGCGGTCGGCACACCGACGAGGCCGGCGCCTCGGACCCGGAGCGGACCGAAGAGCGCAGCAGCGCCCGGCCCCAGCGCGGCGACCGCCGGGAGCGGAACAGCGACAGGGGGGCCGAGCGACAGTCCGACAGGACCGGCGACCGGCATGGCGAAGACCGCAACGCTCATACCCACGAGCGGCCGGACAGCCCCGACCGCAACAGGCAGGGCCGGAGCGGCACCAACAACCGGCGCGGCGGGCGTGACCGCGGCTATCGGGACGAGCCCGTGGTGGGGATGGGCGATCACATGCCAGCCTTCCTGCTGCGGTCCTTCAAGCCGAAAAGCGAACCCGAACCGGTGACCGAGGATCAGGTGGAAGAGAGCGCCGAATAAGCGCCCCTCCCCCGGCGACACGACAAAAAAGGCGCCCCGATGGGCGCCTTTTCCTTTCCGGCCTTGTGACGTGAGGCTCAGGCGCTGAGGCGGCTGATGACCACCACGACTTCGGGCTTCTTGCCGATCTCGGTCTGCGCCGACTGACGCACGATCCGGCGCATCGCCTCCTCGATCTTGTCGTCATCGGCCAGCGTCCTGTCGTCGGCCCGGCGCAGGAACTGATCCAGATCCTCTTCCAGCACCTCGGACAGCGCCGCGCGGGACCGCCCGGTCTCGGGCAGGCCGTTCAGATCGACCCAGGGCTCGCCCAGCGGTTCGTCCTCCTCGTCGAGGATCACGGTCACGACCACCAGCCCGTTCAGCGCCATCCGGATCCGGTCGCGGACGATCCCGTCCATCGCGCCGATCTGCACCGCCCCGTCGAGATAGGTCCGCCCGGTCTCGATGAATTCGACCGGCTGCGGCCGGTCGCCGCCCAGATCGAGCATCGTGCCGTTGACCGCCACCACCGCCGGCAGCCCGTTCTCGGCGGCCAGTTTCACATGCTCGCGCAGGTGGCGGTGTTCGCCATGCATCGGCACGACCATTTCGGGTTTCATCAGCGTATGGATGCGCGACAGGTCCGGCCGGTTGGCATGGCCCGAGACGTGATAAAGATCGGCATCGTCCGACACCACATCGACGCCCATCTCGGACAGCGCGTTGATGATGCGGATCACCTCGCGCTCGTTGCCCGGAATGGTCTTGGACGAAAAGAGGAAGAGATCGCCCGCGGCAAGGCTCAGCCCCATATACTTGCCGCGCGACAGCTGGGCCGAGGCGGCGCGCCTCTCGCCCTGGCTGCCGGTCACGATCAGCATCACCTTGTCGCGGGGCAGATCGGCGGCCTCTTCGGGGCTGACGACCTTGGGAAAATCGGTCAGCACCCCGCTTTCGACGCCCGCCTCGATCATCCGGCGCATGGCCCGGCCCAGCATGCAGATCGAGCGCCCCGCATCGCGCCCGGCCTCGGCCAGGGTCTTGAGCCGCGCGATGTTCGAGGCGAAGGTCGTGGCAACCACCATGCCCTCGGCGCGTTCGACGAGCTGGCGGATCGCCGGGCCCACCGTGGTTTCGGACCGGCCCGGATTGGGCGAGAAGACATTGGTCGAATCGCAGGTCAGCACCTTGACGCCCTCGGCCGCGACCTCGGCCCAGAGATCGGGGTCGAAGGGGTCGCCGACGATGGGCGTGCGGTCGAGCTTGAAATCGCCGGTATGGACGACCCGGCCGACCGGCGTGTCGATCACCAACCCCGAGCTTTCGGGGATCGAATGCGACACCGGCAGATAGGACACCTGGAACGGTCCCGCCGCGATCCGGTTCGGCCAGGGCTCGACGAAGCGCACGGTTTCGGGGTCCTGACCCTGATCCTCCATCTTCAGCCGGGCGATGGTGCCGGTGAAGGGGCGGGCGTAGACCGGGGCCTTGAGCCGCGGCCAGAGATGCCCCAGCGCGCCCACATGGTCCTCGTGGGCATGGGTGATGAAGATCGCCTCGAGCCGGTCGCGACGTTCCTCGAGCCAGGTGATGTCGGCGAAGATCAGGTCGACGCCGGGGCTTGTGTCCATGTTGGGAAAGGTCACGCCCAGGTCCACGAGGATCAGACGCTCCTTCCCGGGGGCGCCGTAGCCGTAGACATAGGCGTTCATGCCGATTTCCCCGGCGCCGCCGAGGGGAAGGTAGATCAGTCTGTTCTTGCTCATGTCGCCCCGTTTTCCTTGTTATAGGCGTGGATCACGGTCAGCCCGTGCATGGTGAGATCGTCCTCGATCTGGTCGAACAGGACATCGCCCTGCGCGAACAGAGGCGCAAGCCCCCCGGTGCCGATGACGCGCATCGGCCGGTCATATTCCGTGCGGATCCTGTCGCAGATCTCGCGCACCAGCCCCACATAGCCCCAGAACACACCTGACTGCATGCAGGCAACCGTATTCGTGCCGATCACCCGGTCGGGCTTTGTCACATCCACATGCGGCAGCGCCGCCGCCGCCATGTGCAGCGCCTCGAGGCTGAGATTCACCCCCGGCGCGATCACGCCGCCCAGATAGGCCCCGTCCCGCCCGACCACGTCGAAGGTGGTGGCGGTGCCGAAATCGACCACGATCAGATCGCCCCCGTGCCGGTCGAAGGCCCCCGCCGTGTTGACCAGCCGGTCGGGCCCGACATTGGTCCCCTGATCGACCCGGGGCATATGCGGCAGCAGGCATTCGGGCTTGCCCACGACCCAGGGACGGATGTTGAAGAACCGGTCGGTGAAGACCCGCAGGTTGAACACCACACGCGGCACCGTCGACGAGATGATCGCGTCGGTGATCTCGGGCTCGATCCCGTAGCGCGCCAGCAAGGTCGAGAACCAGACATAGTACTGATCGGCCGTGCGGGTATGCTCGGTCGCCGTCCTGAGCGTGCAGAGGAACCTTTCACCGTCCCAGAGCGAGAAAACCGTGTTGGTGTTGCCGCAGTCGATGCAGAGAAGCATGGGGCCCCCCCCCCGTCAGAAGAACACGTCCGCAGCAGCGATAGACCGCCGCCCGCCGGGCGTCTCTAGGACAAGCTGCCCGTCCTCGTCCACGGTCAGGAACCGCCCCGACACCTCTTCGGCGCCCATCCGCGCGGTGATCGTGTCGCCCAGCCGCGCGGCGCGTTCCAGCCAGGCCGACCGCAGCGGCCCGAAGCCCTCCTCGCGGAAGAACCGGTCCTGATGGGCGAAATGCTCGGCAAAGAAGGCCAGGAATTCCAGCGGGTCGACGGCATCGCCGATCTCTTCGGCCAGCGTCACCGGCATCAAGGCCCGGGGCGCGATCGCCGCGGCGTCGGGCAAGGCGTTGAGATTGACCCCCAGCCCGATCGACAGCCGCCCGACCTCGGTCATCGTCCCTTCGGATTCAAGCAGGATGCCCGCCAGCTTGCCGCCGTTCAGCAGCACGTCATTGGGCCATTTCAGCGTGATCGCCTCGCGGTCCTCGACATAGGCCAGACAGGTCGCATAGAGCGAAAACGAGGTCACGAACGAATAAAGCGCGGCCGTCGCGGGCGGGCAGCCCGGCGCCAGCACCAGGGTCGCGGCAAGGTTTCCTTCGGGCGCGCCCCAGGCCCGGCCCCGGCGGCCGACGCCCGCCGTCTGGCGGCGGGCGACGATCCATGTCGGGCGCGTCAGGTCGCGGCGGCGACGGGCCTCGGCCATGGTGCTGTCGACCTCGTCGAGCAGGATCAGGTCATGCCCGGCCGGCCAGTGCCAGCCCTGCCCCTCAGTTGACAAGGGTCTGAGCCGCGGCCAGCGCCAGCCCCTCGACACCGAAGAGGTTGATGACCCCCACGATCATCGCGAAGGACGCGACCATCATGATGCCCCACATCACCGGCGGCATGGTTCCGTCGAGGCGGCGGTCGCCCTCCTCGCCGAAATACATGTAGAAAACGATGCGCAGGTAGTAGAAGGCCGAGATCACCGAGGCGATCACGCCCGCCACCGCCAGCCACACATAGCCGCCGTCGACCGCCGCCTTGATGACGTAGAACTTCCCGAAGAAACCCACGAAGGGCGGCACGCCCGCGAGGCTGAACAGCAGCATCATCAGCGCCAGCGCCTTCAGCGGCTCGACCGAAGCATACATGTTCAGGCTGCGGATATCGACGACCGGCTGGCCGTCCTTCTGCATGCCCATGATGAAGGCGAAGGTGCCGATGCTCATGGTGACATAGATCGCCATGTAGACCAGCATCGCCTGCACCCCCAGCGCGGTGCCCGCAACCAGCCCCATCAGCGCAAACCCCATATGCGCGATCGAGGAATAGGCCATCAGGCGCTTGAAGTTGCGCTGGCCGATCCCGGCGAAGGCCCCAAGGAACATCGACAGCAGCGACAGCACCGCGATCACCTGCCCCCAGTCGCCCGGCACCGACCCGAAGGCGTCGAACAGCACCCGGGCGAACAGCGCCATCGCGGCCATCTTGGGCGCGGTCGCGAAGAAGGCGGTGACCGGCGTCGGCGCACCCTCGTAGACGTCGGGCGTCCACATGTGGAAGGGCACGGCCGAGACCTTGAAGGCCAGCCCGGTGATCATGAAGACCAGCCCGAAGAGCAGCCCCACACCGATCGGACCGTCACCGATCGAGGCGAGGATGCCCGCGAACAGCGTGGTGCCGGAATAGCCGTAGGTCAGCGAGGCGCCATACAGCAGAAGCCCCGAAGACAGCGCGCCCAGCACGAAGTACTTCAGCCCGGCCTCGGTCGATTTCAGGTTGTCGCGCCGGATCGCGGCGACGACGTAAAGCGCCAGCGATTGCAGTTCCAGCCCCATGTAAAGCGTCATCAGATCGCCTGCCGAGACCATCAGCATCATGCCGACGACAGCCAGCGTGATCAGCACCGGGAATTCAAACAGCAACGTCTTCTGGCGGCGCATGTAGTCCTGGCTCATCAGCATGACAAGCGCGGCCGAGGCCAGCACCACCACCTTGGCGAAGCGGGCGAAGCCATCATCGATCAGCGCGCCGCCGAAGGCGGTTTCGGTGGGCCCCGCGGTCAGCCCGATCCAGACGGCCAGCGCCAGCATCAGCGCCGAGGTGGTCCAGACCAGCGCCGGCGCCGCCCTGTCCTTGCCGGTATAGACGGCCCCGACCAGCGCCAGCATCGCGTAGACCGAAAGGATGATTTCCGGCAGGACGACGGAAAGATCGTCAGAGATCATCTCGTTCCCCTCAGTTTCCGGCCAGCTGGGTCGAGACGGGCGTCTCGGCCAGTGCCATCTGGTAGTTCGAAAGAAGCGCCTCGACCGAGGGCCCGATGATGTCCGTCACCAGCGACGGGTAGACGCCCAGCAGAAGCGTCATCGCCACCAGCGGCGCGAAGATCGCGCGTTCGCGCAGGTTCATGTCGGTTATGGACCGGAGCGATTCCTTGATCAGGTCGCCGAACACCACCCGACGGTAAAGCCAGAGCGCATAGGCCGCCGACAGGATCACCCCGGTCGCGGCGACCGCCGCCACCCAGGTATTGACCTGGAAGATGCCCGCCAGCGTCAGGAACTCGCCGATGAAGCCCGAGGTGCCCGGCAGCCCCACATTGGCCATGGTGAACAGCATGAAGACCAGCGCATAGGCGGGCATGCGGTTCACGAGCCCGCCATAGGCGTCGATCTCTCGGGTGTGCATGCGGTCGTAGATCACGCCCACGCAAAGGAACAGCGCGCCCGAGACGAAGCCGTGGCTCAGCATCTGGAAGATCGCGCCGTCGACGCCCTGCTGGTTTGCGGCAAAGATGCCCATGGTCACATAGCCCATATGGGCGACCGACGAATAGGCGATCAGCTTCTTCATGTCCTGCTGCGCCAGCGCCACCAGCGAGGTGTAGACGATGGCGATGGCCGACATCCAGAAGATCAGCGGCGCCCAGATATCCGAGGCCACCGGGAACATCGGCAGGCTGAAGCGCAGGAAGCCGTAGCCGCCCATCTTCAGCATGATCGCCGCCAGCACCACGGACCCCGCCGTCGGCGCCTGCACGTGGGCGTCGGGCAGCCAGGTATGGACCGGCCACATCGGCATCTTGACCGCGAAGGAGGCGAGGAAAGCGAACCACAGGAAGGTCTGCATGCCGCCGACAATCGTCTTGCCGCCGATGACGATATCGCCCGCGCTGAACTGATGCGCCAGCAGGGTCGGAATGTCGGTGGTGCCCGCATCCATGTACATGGCCACCATCGCCACCAGCATCAGGACGGACCCGAGGAAGGTGTAGAGGAAGAACTTGAAGGTGGCGTAGATCCGGTCCTTGCCGCCCCAGATGCCGATGATCAGGAACATCGGGATCAGGCCGCCCTCGAAGAACAGGTAGAACAGCACCAGATCGAGCGCGCAGAAGACGCCCAGCATCAGCGTTTCCAGCACCAGGAAGGCGATCATGTATTCCTTGACCCGGTGCGTCACCGTCCAGCAGGCGCCGATGGTGATCGGCATCAGGAAGGTGGTCAGCATCACGAAGAGGATCGAGATGCCGTCGACGCCCATCTTGTAGCGCAGCCCCAGCAGCCAGGACCGGTCCTCGACGAACTGGAAGCCGACATCCGAGGGATCGAACTCGAACAGCACGAAGAGCGAGATCAGGAAGGTCGCCGTCGTCGCGATCAGCGCCACCCATTTCGCATTGGCCTGATCCGAGGGGCTGTCGCCCTTGAGGAAGACACCCAGGATCAGCGCCGCGATCAGGGGCGTGAAGGTGATGATGGAAAGCAGGTTGTCCATTACTCGGCCCCTCCGGTCAGAGCCATCCAGGTGACGAGTACGGCGATGCCGATGACCATGGCGAAGGCGTAGTGGAACAGATAGCCCGACTGCAGCCGCCCGGCGACGCGGGTGAAGAAGGGCACGATGCCCATCGCCACGCCGTTGATGCCGCCATCGATGATGCCGCCATCGCCTCCCTTCCAGAGCGCGCGCCCGATATTGCGGGCGGGCTGGACGATGATCGCGTCATAAAGCTCGTCGAAATACCACTTGTTCAGCAGGAACAGGTACAGCGGACGGGCCGCGCGCGCGGTCTGGCCCGGAAGCTCGGGCTTGTTGATGTAGAAGAGCCACGCCACGGCGAAGCCCGCAAGCATCGCCAGGAAGGGCGAGGCCTTGACCCATTGGGGCGCGTGATGGGCGTTTTCCATCGCGTGGTTGTCGGGCGCGGTATAGATCGCGCCCTGCCCCGGCAGCGCGGCCGCGGCTTCGCCCTCGGCGGCGGTCTCGCCATGCCCCGCGACGGCGGCCACCTCATGCGAGGGCACCCCGTAGAAGCGGTTCACGCTGTCATGGTCGCCGAAGAAGTTGCCGTACCACAGCATGCCCGCAAGCACCGCGCCGACGCTCAGTACGCCCAGAGGAACCAGCATGGTCACCGGGCTTTCATGGGCATGGTCATGAGCCCGCCGGTCGCCCCGCGCCTCGCCGAAGAAGGTCATGAAGATCAGCCGCCAGGAATAGAAGCTGGTGAAGGCCGCGGCGATCACGAGCATCCAGAAGGCGAAATAGGCATGCCCGCCCCAGGCGCTTTCGATGATGGCGTCCTTCGACAGGAACCCCGCGAAACCGATATGGGTCAGCGGAATGCCGACACCGGTGATGGCCAGCGTGCCGATCACCATCGTCCAGAAGGTGAAGGGGATCTTCTTCCTCAGCCCGCCATAGTTCCGCATGTCCTGTTCGTGATGCATGGCATGGATGACCGAGCCCGCGCAGAGGAACAGAAGCGCCTTGAAGAAGGCATGCGTCAGCAGGTGGAACATCGCCGCCGAATAGACGCCGACGCCCGCCGCCACGAACATGTAGCCCAGCTGCGAACAGGTCGAATAGGCGATCACCCGCTTGATGTCGTTCTGCACCAGACCCACGGTCGCCGCGAAGAAGGCGGTCACCGCGCCGATGAAGACGATCATGTTCTTGGCGTCGGGGGCGAATTCCAGCACCGGCGACATCCGGCAGACCAGGAATACCCCGGCCGTGACCATGGTCGCGGCGTGGATCAGCGCGGAAACGGGCGTCGGACCCTCCATCGCGTCGGGCAGCCAGGTATGCAGGAACAGCTGGGCCGATTTCCCCATCGCCCCGATGAAGAGCAGCACGCCCACCACATTGGCCGCGCTCCAGGTCCCGTTCAGGAAGCTCAGCTGCATCGTCGCCAGCTCGGGCGCCTTGTCGAAGATGTCGTCGAAGCGGACGCTGTCGAGCAGGAAGAACAGCGCGAACATCGCCAGCAGGAAGCCGAAATCGCCGACCCGGTTGACCACGAAGGCCTTGATCGCCGCGGCATTGGCCGAGGGCTTGCGGTAATAGAACCCGATCAGCAGATACGAGGCGACGCCCACGCCCTCCCAGCCGAAGAACAGCTGGACAAGGTTGTCGGCCGTCACCAGCGCCAGCATGGTGAAGGTGAAGAAGGACAGATAGGCGAAGAAGCGCGGCTTGTAGCTTTCGCCCTCGCGCCATTCCGGGTCATGCGCCATGTAGCCGAAGCTGTAGAGATGGACGAAGGCCGAGACAGTCGTCACCACGATCAGCATGATCGCGGTCAGCCGGTCGACCCGGATCGCCCAGTCGGCCACGAAGCTGCCGCTGTCGATCCAGCGGAAGATCTCGACCTGGCGCATCTCGCCGTCGAAGCCCATGAACACGACCCAGGAGAACAGCATCGACAGGAACACCATCGCGGTGGTGATCCACATCGCGGCCTTCTCGCCGAACATCCGGTAGCCGAAGCCGCAGAGAAGCGCGCCGATCAGCGGGGCGAAGAGGATGATCTTTTCCATGGGCCCCTAGCCTTTCATCACGTTGACATCGTCGACCGCGATCGACCCGCGGTTGCGGTAGAAGCAGACCAGGATGGCAAGCCCGATGGCGGCTTCGGCCGCGGCGACGGTCAGCACGAACATGGTGAAGATCTGGCCGACCAGGTCGCCCAGATAGGCCGAGAAGGCGACCAGGTTGATGTTGACCGACAAGAGCATCAGCTCGATCGACATCAGGATGACGATCACGTTCTTGCGGTTCACGAAGATCCCGAAGATGGCGATGACGAACAACGCCGCGGCCACCGTCAGGTAATGTTCCAGTCCGATCATTCCGTCCCTCCGGGCCGTCCGCCCGCTAGTCCCTTCCGAACCGGGGTCGCGGTGCCGCTCACAGCCCCTGCCCCGGTTTCACGTCTTTCAGTTCCATCGCCTTCGCCGGATCGCGATACATCTGCGCCAGCACGTTCTGGCGCTTGACGTTCGGCCGGTGGCGAAGCGTCAGCACGATGGCGCCGATCATCGCGACCAGCAGCACCAGCCCCGCGGCCTGGAAGAGATGGATGTAGTCGTCATAGATGAGCTGACCGATCGCCAGCGTGTTGTGGATCTCGGCAGGATCGGGCGTCGGCGCGCCCCGCAGAGCCGCGGCGCCGTCCGAGCTTTTCCAGACGCCGTAGACCAGCACCAGCTGCGCCAGGAAGACCGCGCCGATCAGTCCCGCGATGGGGAAATACGAGGCCATCTTCGCCTTGAGCTCGGTGAAATCCACATCGAGCATCATCACCACGAAGAGGAACAGCACGGCGACGGCGCCGACATAGACGATGACCATCAGCATCGCCACGAATTCCGCGCCCAGCAGCACGAAAAGCCCGGCCGAGCTGAGAAAGGCCAGGATCAGCCACAGGACCGAATGCACGGGGTTGCGCGCCAGGACCACGAACAGGCCCGAGACCACGGTCACCACAGAAAACGCATAGAACGCGAATTCACCCAGGGTCATTTGCCCGTCTCCTCGTCCTTTTCGTCGAATACCGTCTGCGCCAGTTCCAGCGCCCGGCTCATGGCGGGTATGCCGCCCAGCATCGCCATCTGGTAGATCACCTCGGCGATCTCGCGTTCCGTCGCCCCCGCCTCGAGCGCGTGGCGGACGGTGATCTTGAACTGGGCGTCGGCCTGCGCGCCCAGCACCGTGAGCCCCGCGATCACCGCCAGCAGCCGGGTCTTGCTGTCCAGCCCCTCGGGGTTGAACGTGTTGCCCCACATCATGTCCATGAAGTCCTTGGGCATGGTCGGGATCAGCTTGTCGAACCCGTGCACCTGGAAGCTTTCCAGCGCCGGGTTGAAGGCGCGGGCCATCTTGTGGCTCTGCTCCAGCATCTGTTCGAAGAGTTTCGCGTATCCGCTCATCTGTAGGGCGCGTCCAGTTCGAGGTTGCGGGCGATCTCGGCCTCCCAGCGGTCGCCGTTCTCCAGCAGCTTGGCCTTGTCGTAGAACAGCTCTTCGCGGGTCTCGGTCGCGAATTCGAAATTCGGCCCCTCGACGATGGCATCGACCGGACAGGCTTCCTGGCAGAAGCCGCAATAGATGCACTTGGTCATGTCGATGTCGTAGCGCGTGGTCCGGCGCGAGCCGTCCTCGCGGGGTTCGGCATCGATGGTGATGGCCTGGGCCGGGCAGATCGCCTCGCAAAGCTTGCAGGCAATGCAGCGTTCCTCGCCCGAGGGATAGCGGCGCAGCGCATGCTCGCCCCGGAACCGCGGGCTGAGCGGCCCTTTTTCATGCGGATAGTTCAGCGTGGCCTTGGGGGCGAAGAAATACTTCATCCCGAGCTTGAAGCCTTCGAAGAAGTCCAGAAGCAGGAAGTACTTGCCCGCCCGTTGCCAGTCGATTGCAGCCATGTCAGCCTCCCACCGCCCAGCGGGCATAGGCGCCGCCGAACAGTTCGAATTGTGCGAAGAAGGCCACCGCGACGACCCAGATCAGCGACATCGGCAGGAACACCTTCCAGCCCAGCCGCATCAGCTGGTCGTAGCGGTAGCGCGGGACGATGGCCTTGACCATCGAGAAGAGGAAGAAGAACACCGCCATCTTGGCCACCATCCAGATCGCGCCGTCGGGCAGACCCGGGATGGGCGACAGCCAGCCGCCGAAGAACAGAAGGCTGATCAGCGCGCACATCAGGAAGATCGCGATGTATTCGCAGGCCATGAACAGCAGGAAGGGCGTCGAGCCGTATTCCACCTGATAGCCCGCGACCAGTTCCGACTCGGCCTCGGGAAGGTCGAAGGGCGGACGGTTGGTTTCGGCCAGCGCCGAGATGAAGAACAGGAACACCATCGGGAAATGCGGCAGCCAGTACCAGGACAGGAAGCCGAAGCGGCCGTCCTGGGCGGCGACGATGTCGCCGAAGTTCAGCGAGCCCGTCGACAGGATCACCCCGATGATGATCAGCCCGATCGACACCTCGTAGGAGATCATCTGCGCCGCAGACCGCAGCGAGCCGAGGAACGCGTATTTCGAGTTCGACGCCCAGCCGCCCATGATGACGCCATAGACCTCGAGCGACGAGATCGCGAGGATGTAGAGAACGGCCACGTTGATATCGGCCATCACCAGCCGGTCCGAGAACGGGATCACCGCCCAGCACAAGAGCGGCATCACGAAGGCGATGAGCGGCGCGATGAAGAAGACCGGGCGGTCGACCCCCGCGGGGATCACCACCTCCTTGACCACGTATTTCAGCGCGTCGGCCACGGTCTGCAGGATCCCGAAGACCCCCACCACGTTGGGCCCGCGCCGCATCTGCACCGCCGCCCAGATCTTGCGGTCGCCATAGACCAGGAACAGCAGCGACACCATCACGAAGGCGATGACCAGCAGGCCATGTCCCATGATCGTCAGCGCCAGCCCAATGCCGGTATCCATGAAGTCAGCCATCTCGCCTCGTCATTCCTCAGACCGTCGGTACGCCCCGCGCGGCGCAGTCTTTTACTTCCTGCCGGGCCTCGACCCGGCTGACGCCCCGCGGAAACGTCCTTGTCATCATGTAGACCGCGTCTGCCGTCCAGACGCCGCCCTGCTCGCGGCCGATCCGCGTGCGCAGATGGCGCGCGAAGCCGAACCCGGTGTCGAGCGCATGCCGCGCGACCGCGCAGCGCCCGTACTCGTCCAGCGCCGCGACCCCGCCGGGATCGCGCATCGTCAGCGCCACCTCGACCAGCCCGTCCTTCAGCGCCGTGGTCTCGGCACCCAGATAGGCGGGCGCAGAGCCCTCGGGAGCGGGACCCGGCAGCGGGGAACAGCCCGCCGCGGTTCCGGTCGCCACCGCGACGGCCAGCCCGGCCATATGTCGGGGCGCCAGACCCACCCTATTCCGCCGCCATCGGCGCGGCGCGCCGGGCCTTGGCATTGGCCGACAGCTCGGCCATCAGCGCCGAGGCACGGGCAATCGGGTTGGTCAGGTAGAAATCCTTGACCGCATAGCGGAACTCGGCCCGGGCGGGCTCGGTCACCGGCAGCGGCTGCCAGTGGTTCACGATCACCTCGTCGACCAGCGCCAGATCCGGCGCCGCCGCGACCAGCTTGCGGCGCAGCTGCACCAGATCGTCGAAGGGCAGCGTCGCGCCAAGCTCGGCCGACAGCGCCCGCAGGATCGCCCAGTTCTCCTTGGCCTCGCCCGGCGGGAAGCCCGCGCGCAGCGCCATCTGCGGCCGCCCCTCGGTATTGACGAACAGCCCCGCCTCTTCGGTATAGGCCGCGCCGGGCAGGATGATGTCGGCACGATGCGCGCCGCGGTCGCCATGGCTGCCCTGATAGATGACGAAGGGACCCTCGCCGATCTCGACCTCGTCGGCGCCCAGATTGTAGATGACCTCGGCGCCTTTCGTCGCGGCCTCGATCCCGCCCTCGGTGACGGCGCCCAGATCCAGCGCGCCGACCCGCGAAGCGGCGGTGTGCAGCACCAGAAGCCCCGCGCCCAGCCCGCCCGCCAGCGCCATCGCCTGGCTGAGGACGGCCGCGCCATCGGCCTCGATCAGCGCGCCCTGCCCGACGATGACCAGCGCGCCTTCTGCCGGTTTCGCGGCTTTCGCCAGCTTCACCAGCGCCGCGCGGTCGGTGCCTTCCTCGATCACGTCATAGGTCAGATCGGCCGCCGGGCCGACCCGGTGCACGGCCGCGCCCTGCATCCATGCCTTGCGGATGCGGGCGTTCAGCACCGGCGCCTCGGCGCGCGGATTGCTGCCGATCAGATAGATCTGCCGGGCATGGTCGATATCCTCGATGGCCGCGGTGCCGACATAGGCCGACCGGTTGCCCGCAGGCAGCTTGGCCCCGTCGGTCCGGCATTCGACGGTGCCGCCCAGCCCCTCGACCAGCGATTTCAGCGCGAAGATCGCCTCGGCCGGGGCCAGATCGCCGATCAGCCCGGAGACCTTGCGGCCAGTCATGGCGGCTGCGGCCGCACGCAGCGCCTCGGGCCAGCTCGCGGGACGCAGCTTGCCGTTCTCGCGGAGATAGGGCCGGTCGAGCCGCTGGCGCTTCAGACCGTCCCAGACAAAGCGGGTCTTGTCCGAGATCCATTCCTCGTTCACGCCGTCATGGTTGCGCGGCAGGATCCGCATCACTTCGCGGCCCTTTGTGTCGACCCGGATATTCGACCCCAGCGCATCCATCACGTCGATGGTTTCGGTCTTGGTCAGTTCCCAGGGACGGGCGGTGAAGGCATAGGGCTTCGAGGTCAGCGCGCCGACCGGGCACAGGTCGATGATGTTGCCCTGCAGCTCGCTGTCCAGCGTCTGGCCCAGATAGGAGGTGATCTCGGCATCCTCGCCGCGGCCGGTCTGGCCCATCTGGGTGATGCCCGCGACCTCGGTCGTGAAGCGCACGCAGCGGGTGCAGGAGATGCAGCGGGTCATGCAGGTGCCGACCAGCGGGCCCAGATCGGGGTCAATCGAGGCGCGCTTGGGCTCGCGATAGCGGCTGAAATCGACGCCATAGGCCATCGCCTGATCCTGCAGGTCGCATTCGCCGCCCTGATCGCAGATCGGACAGTCGAGCGGGTGGTTGATCAGCAGGAACTCCATCACCCCCTCGCGGGCCTTCTTGACCATGGGCGAGTTGGTCTTGACGACCGGCGGCGCGCCGTCGGGGCCGGGGCGCAGGTCCTTGACCTGCATCGCGCAGGAGGCGGCGGGCTTGGGCGGGCCGCCGACGATCTCGACCAGACACATCCGGCAGTTCCCGGCGATGGACAGGCGTTCATGGTAGCAGAAGCGCGGGATCTCGATCCCGGCGACCTCGCAGGCCTGAAGCACCGTCATGGCCGGGTCGACCTCGATCTCTGTGCCGTCGATGATGATCTTGCGTAGCTGTGCCATGCTCTTGCCTTGTCGCTTGCTGCGTCCCGCCCCCGGTCCGGCGGGCTGCGTCCTAGATCCCGGGGCGGGCGCGCCCGGCGCCCGTGCCCGCCGCAAAGGCCGCCCGTCCGGCGCCCCTCCGGCCTGTTCCTGCCGCCATCGGCCCTGCCCGCACCGCCATGCCTAGCGCGCCCTCAGCAGCCGGCCGATTTCGGTCCGGGCCCGGATTTCGGCCAGACCGACCGGGCAGTAGCTCTCAGGCCGGTCCCGCCGGACGCCCCGTGCCGCCAGCCAGTCGCGCGCGGCGCCCTCGACCCGCGCCTTTTCGGCCTTGTCCTCGACGAAGGCCCGGATCTCGGCATCGGAATAGCCAAGCCGCGAGGCCCGCGACTTCAGCCCGCGCATATAGCCATAGGCGGTCAGCATCCGCGCCTCGATCCGCGGGCATTGCTTGCGGATCATGTTCGCGGTCGCGATCACCTGCAGCCCCTCGACGATCTCGGTCTGCTCGCCAAGTGCCGGACGCGCCTCTGCCCCCTCGGCCGTGGCCGCAGCGGCAAGGGCCAGCGTCGCGGCAAGCGCCGCGGCCCGTCCTCCGGGCGATATGACCGCCCCCGCGATCACGCCGCCGCCACCGCGCTGGCGCGTCCGATGGTCCGCGCCTCGATCCGGGGCTCGATCTCGGGGCTGTCGGTGACGATCTTCCTGATCTCGCTCATCCGCCTGCTCCGCCGCCGTCATTTCCATTTCAGCACGTCGGCCACGACGGTCTTGCGCAGTCCGCCGTCATCCCAAAGCACATGCGCGTGGTCGTCCTGGTTGATCTGGACCGCCACCATGCTGGGGTTGCCCGGCGGCAGGAGCCGACCGGTCTGAACCTCGAAGGACCGGCCATCCGGCTGCTTGCAGCGGAACGAGACATGCCCCGTATCGCCCTTGATCTTGAAGCGGATCTCGCGGCCCTCTTTCATCGTGACCTTGCCACCGGTGCCGTAGGGCTGGCAGGTCGTGCCCTTGGGAAAGAAGCCGAAATCCACCTTCAGCAAAGCGGGCTCCGCCAGAGCCGGTCCCGCAAGCAGGACCGCCAAGACCGCAACCTGAAAACCGACAAGCCGCATGAAAATCACTCCGCTGCCAGGACGCCCGTGCGCCCGGCCTTTTGCGCCCTGATCCGGTCCTCGATCTCGTCGCGGAAATGCCGGATCAGCCCCTGGATCGGCCAGGCCGCCGCGTCGCCGAGCGCGCAGATCGTGTGGCCCTCGACCTGCCTGGTGACGTCGAACAGCATGTCGATCTCTTCGATCTCGGCCTCGCCCTTCACCAGACGGTCCATCACCCGCATCATCCAGCCGGTGCCCTCGCGGCAGGGCGTGCACTGGCCGCAGCTTTCATGTTTGTAGAAAGAGGCCAGCCGCCAGATCGCCTTGATGACATCGGTCGACTGGTCCATCACGATCACGGCCGCGGTGCCAAGACCCGAACGCTGTTCGCGCAGCCAGTCGAAATCCATGATCGCATCCTCGCAGATGCTGGCGGGCAGAAGCGGCACAGAAGAGCCGCCCGGGATCACCGCCTTGAGATTGTCCCATCCGCCGCGAACGCCGCCGCAATGGCGGTCCAGCAACTCGCGCAGCCCGATCGACATGCTTTCCTCGACCACGCAGGGCCGGTTCACATGGCCCGAGACCGCGAAAAGCTTGGTGCCGGCATTGTTCGGCCGCCCGAAGGAGGCGAACCAGTCCCCGCCGCGACGCAGGATGGTCGGCACCACGGCGATGGATTCGACGTTGTTGACCGTGGTCGGACAGCCGTAAAGCCCCGAGCCCGCCGGGAAGGGCGGCTTCATCCGCGGCATGCCCTTCTTGCCCTCGAGGCTTTCCAGCAGGGCGGTTTCCTCGCCGCAGATATAGGCGCCCGCGCCGTGATGCAGGTACAGGTCGAAATCCCAGCCCGACTTGGCGGCATTGGCGCCCAGAAGGCCCGCATCATAGGCCTCGTCGATGGCCGCCTGCAGCGCCTCGCGCTCGCGGATATATTCGCCCCGGATGTAGATATAGGCGGCATGCGCGCCCATCGCGAAAGAGGCGATCAGCGCGCCCTCGATCAGCGTATGGGGGTCGTGCCGCATGATTTCGCGGTCCTTGCAGGTGCCCGGCTCGGACTCGTCGGCGTTGATTACAAGGTAGTGCGGCCTTCCGTCGCTTTCCTTCGGCATGAAGGACCATTTAAGCCCGGTAGGGAAACCAGCCCCGCCTCGGCCGCGCAATCCGGATTTCTTCATCTCGTCGATGATCCAGTCCCGGCCCTTGGCGATGACCTGAGCCGTGCCGTCCCAATGTCCCCGGGCGCGCGCGCCAGAGAGGCTGCGGTCGAACATCCCGTAGAGATTGGTAAAGATCCGGTCCTGATCGGTCAGCATGGTTCGTCCCCGCTGTGGTGTCCTGACGCGGCCTCGCGGCCTGCTGGGTCTTGGCGCGTCCGGCGGGCTGGCATGGCCACCCGCCGGGCGCTTTCATGATCTCGCAGGGGCACCTGCCGCGGCCGTTCGCAAACGGCCCGCCTGCCCTGCCGCGCTCAGGCCTCGCCGGCCAGAGCCTTGGCCTGTGCCACCCAGTCATCCCGACTGACACGGCCTTTGAAGCCTTCCAGGTTCTCGTCCATCCAGGCCACGTCTTTGGCCGTCCAGGACGCGATCTGGTCGTAGTGATAGATCCCCAGATCGTTCACCTGCTTTTCCAGTTTCGGACCGACGCCCTTGATCTTCTTGAGGTCGTCAGCACCGCCGGCCCGAGGAGCCGACAGCGCGGCGGGACGGCTCCCCACCATTTTTTCAGCGGCTGTGGGCGCCGCCTCAGGCTTTGGGGACGAGGTCTCCATCACCGGAGCCTTGGGCGCCGCCTTGGGGGCAGGCGCGGCCTTCGGCGCCGATTTCGGCACGGTCGGGGCCACTTTCGGACCGCCGGGCTTCGGACGGTTCGGGATCACGATTGCGGCATTGGCATCGCGATAGGGCTTCATCGCGGCCATCGCCTCGCGCTTCTTGGCGACCATGGCCGAGAACTCGGCATCGGTGTGGCAGAAACCCCAGGTGAGGATCAGCCCGGCCACCACGAAGGTGCCGACGCCGCCGATGAAGGCGCCGAGGGCCCAGAGGCCGACGGCATAGCCGATGGTGGCCACGGTCAGACCGCAAAGCGCGGCGACCAGCCACCAGAAGATGGCAAACTTGAGTCTTGCTTCTGTGCGAGAAATGTTCATGCGTTCTCTCCGCTACGACGGTTTTTCTTCCGAAGCCATTTGTAACGCCTTAGCTTCCGCCTGTCTTGACGTCTTCCGCCGCAGCCCCCGCCCGACGCCAGGAGGTCAGAACCGGCACTTCGGTTCCATCGATCCGTTTGACCGTATCGCCGATATCGAGCGCCCGCGCCGCGGACGCATTGTGCGCGTTGACCTTCTCGCCGCCGGTCAGGCTGGACAGCGCCCCCTTGGGTTCCGAGGCGAACCGGCCGTTCTGCGGCCCCGGCACCGGGACGTCGCCCTTCGCCAGCGCATCCAGGATCTCGGCCAGCCGCTCGGCGGTGAGGTCTTCGTAATAGTCCTTGCCGACCTGCATCATCGGCGCGTTCGAGCAGGCGCCGAGGCATTCGACCTCTTCCCAGCTGAACTTGCCATCCGCAGAAAGCGTGTGCGGGGTCGGCGCGATCTTGTCCTTGCAGACCGCAATCAGGTCCTCGGCGCCGCAGATCAGGCAAGACGTGGTGCCGCAGATCTGGACATGGGCGACCGAGCCGGTCGGCACCAGCTGGAACATGAAGTAGAAGGTCGCGACCTCCAGCGCCCGGATATAGGGCATGCCCAGCATGTCGGCCACGTATTCGATGGCCGGACGGGTCAGCCAGCCTTCCTGCTCCTGCGCGCGCCACAGCAGCGGAATGATCGCCGAGGCCTGGCGGCCCTCGGGATATTTCGTCAGCTGCGCCTCGGCCCATTTGCGATTCTCGGGCGTGAAGGCGAAGCTGTCGGGCTGGTGAGGGTGAAGGCGTCTCAGCATCGGTCGGAAAACTCTTGGTATTCGGGGAATTGCTCGGCAAGGTTCATCTGTCGACCTCGCCGAAGACGATGTCGAGCGTGCCGATGATCGCCGCCACGTCGGCCAGCATGTGGCCTCTTGAGATATGGTCCATCGCCTGCATGTGCAGGAAGCCCGGCGCGCGCAGCTTGGCGCGATAGGGCTTGTTGGTGCCGTCGGCAACGAGGTAGACGCCGAATTCGCCCTTGGGCGCCTCGACCGCGGCATAAACCTCGCCCGCGGGCACGTGGAAGCCTTCGGTGTAAAGCTTGAAGTGATGGATCAGCGCTTCCATCGAGGTCTTCATGTCGGACCGTTTCGGCGGCGTGATCTTGCCGCGCGCCAGCACCTCGCCGGGTTCCTTGCGCAGCTTGGCACAGGCCTGGCGGATGATGTGAGTCGACTGGCGCATCTCTTCCATGCGGACCAGATAGCGGTCGTAACAGTCGCCGTTCTTGCCGACGGGGATCTCGAAGTCGAATTCGCTGTAGCATTCGTAGGGCTGCGAGCGGCGCAAATCCCACGCCAGGCCCGAGCCGCGCACCATCACGCCCGAGAACCCCCAGTCGAGGATCTCCTGTTCGCTGACGACGCCGATATCGACGTTGCGCTGCTTGAAGATCCGGTTCTCGGTCAGAAGCCCGTTCAGATCGTCGAGCACCCGCGGGAAGTCCACGGCCCAGGCGTCGATATCCTCGATCAGCTGGGGCGGCAGGTCCTGATGCACGCCGCCGGGGCGGAAATAGGCGGCATGAAGCCGGGCTCCGCAGGCGCGCTCGTAGAAGATCATCAGCTTCTCGCGCTCTTCGAAGCCCCAGAGCGGCGGCGTCAGCGCGCCCACGTCCATCGCCTGGGTCGTGACGTTCAGCAGGTGGTTCAACACCCGCCCGATCTCGCAGAACAGCACCCGGATCAGCTGGGCGCGGCGCGGCACCTCGATCCCGGTCAGCTTCTCGATGGCCAGACACCAGGCATGTTCCTGGTTCATCGGGGCCACATAGTCGAGCCGGTCGAGATAGGGCAGGTTCTGCAGATAGGTGCGGCTTTCCATCAGCTTCTCGGTGCCGCGATGCAGCAGCCCGATATGCGGGTCGGCCCGCTCGACGATTTCGCCGTCAAGCTCCAGCACCAGCCTTAGAACCCCGTGCGCCGCAGGGTGTTGCGGGCCGAAGTTGATGTTGAAGTTGCGGATCTTCTGTTCGTCGGTCCGCACGTCCTGGAAGGCGTTGTCCTTCATCTCAGACCTCCATCCGGGCGGCGGCGCCGAGCCCGAAGCCCTGTTTCCGCGTCGACCGGACAGCGGCCGCGCGACAGTCGTAGCCAGCCCCATTGGCGATGACGGGGATGCAGCAGAGCCGTTCCATCACGCCTTCGCCTTCTCGTCGCCGGGCAGGATATAGTCGGCACCCTCCCAGGGCGACATGAAGTCGAACTGGCGGAATTCCTGCACCAGCTTGACGGGTTCGTAGACGACGCGTTTCTGCGCCTCGTCATAGCGGACCTCGGTATAGCCCGTGGTCGGGAAGTCCTTGCGCAGCGGATGGCCGCGGAAGCCGTAATCGGTCAGCAGGCGCCTGAGGTCGGGATGGCCCGAGAAGACGATGCCGAACATGTCGAACACCTCGCGCTCGAACCAGTTGGCCGAGGGGTGGACCGACACGATCGACGGGATCATTTCGTCCTCGCGCACCGCACAGCGAATGCGGATCCGCTGGTTCTGGTACATCGACAGGAAGTGATAGACCACGACGAAGCGGGCGTCCCGTTCGGGGCGGTCGACGGCGGTGATGTCGACCAGCGACGAGAACCGGCAGCCCGCATCCGAGCGCAGGAATTCGGTGAAGGCGACGATCGCGGCCGGGGCGGCGTCGATGTTCAGCTCGCCATGCGCGACCTCCCAGCCGATCACGCAATCGGGGCGCTTGGCCGCGATCAGGGCACCGAGTTCTTTCAGCGTCTCGTCCATGGCTTACCTCACGATGGTCCCGGTGCGGCGGATCTTGCGCTGCAACTGCAGGATGCCGTACAGCAGCGCCTCTGCCGTGGGCGGACAGCCCGGCACATAGATATCGACCGGCACCACGCGGTCGCAGCCGCGCACCACCGAATAGGAATAGTGGTAATAGCCGCCGCCATTGGCGCAGGACCCCATCGAGATCACATAGCGCGGCTCGGGCATCTGGTCGTAGACCTTGCGCAGCGCGGGCGCCATCTTGTTGGTCAGCGTGCCCGCGACGATCATCAGGTCCGACTGGCGCGGACTGGCGCGCGGCGCGGTGCCGAAGCGTTCCAGATCATAACGCGGCATCGAGACCTGCATCATCTCGACCGCGCAGCAGGCCAGCCCGAAGGTCATCCAGTGCAGGCTGCCGGTCCGCGCCCAGTTGATGATGTCGGCCGTCGAGGTCACCAGGAAGCCCCGGTCCTGAAGCTCGGCATTCAGCGCCTGGGTCGCCGTTTCGGGATCGCCCCCGGCGGTGTTGGGGCCAGTCATCACGCCCATTCGAGCGCCCCCTTCTTCCATTCATAGGCAAAGCCGATCGTCAGAACGGCCAGGAAAACCATCATCGACCAGAACCCGACAAGCCCGATGGTGCCGAAAGCGACGGCCCAGGGAAAGAGAAATGCAATCTCGAGGTCGAAGATGATGAACAGGATCGCCACCAGATAGAACCGCACGTCGAAGGTCATGCGCGCATCGTCGAAGGCGTTGAACCCGCATTCATAGGCCGACAGCTTCTCGGGGTCCGGGTGGCGGACCGCAACGATCACAGCCGACAGCATCAGGATCAAACCCAGGCCGATGGCCATGCCGAAGAATATCGCGATGGGAAGGTAGTTGCTCAGGAGCTGGTCCACCTCGGTCTCCCTGTCTTGCGTGCCGCGCGCGGGCCGGTGCCGTGCGCACTGGTTTTCCGACCATGACGTTAGTCGGCGCCGCGGCAGAGGGTCAACCGCCCCGCCCCGCGATCCGCGCCCTTCTGTTACAGTGCCGCAGCAGAAATGTATACAGTCGTGCGCATTGAAAATGCGACGATCCGGCTTTTGCCCTCAAAGCCATGTTAAAAGGTGTTTTCCGCCATGGTTTCGGCCGGTTTACGTTCCGAAACGCAAGTGGGTCACCGGTCGGACGGCAGCGCCCAGCCGGGTTTGCGGCGGTCGAAGAAGGCCGCGATTCCCTCAGCCGCTTCGGGGGTTTCCCAGGCCGCGACCAGCCGGGCGATGCTGGCCTCGATGACCGCGTCGTCGATCCGCGGCCCGAGGCTCAGCACCTGCGCCTTGGCCCGCGCGACCGCCTCCGGCGCGCAGGCCAGATAGGGCGCGATCTCGGCCTCGACCGCGTCGTCCAGACCGGCGGCGGGCACCGCGCGGGCCAGCAGGCCAAGCGCCACCGCCTCGGCCGCGTCGAAGCGCCGCCCCGACATGAACACCCGCCGCGCATGCGCCTCGCCCAGCCGCGCCACGACATAGGGGCCGATGGTGGCCGGAATCAGCCCAAGCCGGGTCTCGGTCAGCGCGAACCGGGCGGTCTCGACGCCCACGGCCACGTCGCAGACCGAAATCAGTCCGATGCCGCCGCCGAAGGCCTGCCCCTGCACCCGGCCGATCAGCGGCTTCGGCATCTCGTTCAGCGCGCGCAGCATCCCGGCCAGCTTGCGCGCCTCGGCGGCGCGGGTGGCGGCATCGGCCTGCATCTGCGCCGCCATCCAGCCCAGATCGCCGCCCGCGCAAAAGCTCTCGCCCGCCCCGGTCAGCACCACCGCGCGGACCGCCGGATCGGCGCCCAGAGCCTCGGCGGCGCCAGTCAGCGCCGCGATCAGGTCCGAGGACAGAGCATTATGCTTGTCCTCGCGCCGCAGCGTGACCCGCGCGACGCCGCGTCCGTCGATCCCGATCTCAAGCCCGTCCTGCATCCTGCCCCTCCCGTTGGCGGTTTCGGGCCAAAGCCTAGCCGCGACCCCGGCCCGGGGACAAGCCGGCCCGCCGAAGCGGCCTTGCAACGCCGCGCGGCCTCGGGCAGCTAGAGGCATGGCCAAACCCAGCACCGTCTTCACCTGCACCGCCTGCGGCGCGACCCAGACCAAATGGTCGGGGCGCTGCGAGGCCTGTGGCGCCTGGAACACCATCGTCGAGGACGTGCCGCTGAGCGCGGGCCCGGCGAAGAAGTCGTTGGGCCCCGCGCGCGGGCGGCGACTGGCGCTCAGCGATCTGGCGACGTCGGAACCCGAGCCGCCCCGCGCGGCCTCGGGCCTGGGCGAATTCGACCGGGTGCTGGGCGGCGGGCTGGTCCCGGCCTCGGCGATTCTGGTCGGCGGCGATCCGGGCATCGGCAAGTCGACACTGTTGCTGCAGGCCGCCGCCGCCTTCGCCAATCAGGGGCTCAAATGCCTTTACATCTCGGGCGAGGAGGCCAGCGCGCAGGTACGGATGCGGGCGCGGCGGCTGGGGCTGGCCGAGGCGCCGGTGAAGCTGGCCACCGAAACCGACCTGCGCGCGATCCTGACCACGCTCGAGGCCGAAAAGCCCGACCTGGCGATCATCGACTCGATCCAGACGCTCTGGGCCGACATGGTCGACAGCGCGCCGGGCTCGGTCGCGCAGGTGCGCGCCTCGGCGCATGAGCTGACCGTCTTCGCCAAGCGCCACGGCACCGCGGTGATGCTGGTCGGCCATGTCACCAAGGAAGGTCAGATCGCGGGCCCCCGTGTCGTCGAGCACATGGTCGACACGGTGCTTTATTTCGAGGGCGAGCGCGGGCATCAGTTCCGCATCCTGCGCAGCGTCAAGAACCGCTTCGGCCCGGCCGACGAGATCGGGGTGTTCGAGATGACCGGCGGCGGGCTTGCCGAGGTCGCGAACCCCTCGGCGCTGTTCCTGTCCGAACGCGGCACTCCTGCCCCGGGCGCCGCCGTCTTCGCGGGCATCGAGGGCACCCGGCCGGTGCTGACCGAGATCCAGGCGCTGGTCGCGCCCTCGCCGCTGGGCACGCCACGGCGAAGTGCTGTCGGGCTCGATGCCGGGCGGCTCTCGACGACGCTGGCGGTGCTTGAGGCGCGCTGCGGCATCCCCTTTGCGGGCTTCGATGTCTATCTGAACGTGGCGGGCGGGCTGAAGGTGACCGAGCCCGCCGCCGATCTGGCCGTCGCAGCCGCCTTGCTGTCGGCGCGCGAAGATGTCGCCCTGCCCCCCGACTGTGTCCTTTTCGGCGAAATTTCCCTCTCCGGGGCGCTGCGGCCCGTCGCCCAGACCGAAAACCGGTTGAAAGAGGCGCTGAAACTTGGTTTTTCCAGCGCGATCGCGCCCGAACGCAGCAAGCTCGGCGCACCCGGCGGCATGAAGGTCCGGCAAATGCCCGACCTGACCGCCTTTGTCGGGGAAATATTCGGCGCCGGCTAGCCCGAGGAGGGACCTGATCCATGGAGTCATTCACCGTCGTTGACGGCATCGTTGCCGCCGTGATCCTGGTCTCGGCCGTGCTTGCCTATTCGCGCGGAATGGTGCGCGAGGTCATGGCCATCGCCGGCTGGATCATCGCGGCAATCGTCGCCTTCACCTTCGCGCCGCAGGCCGAGCCGCTGGTGCGCGAGATCCCGTACCTGGGCGATTTCATCGGCAGCTCCTGCGAAATCGCGATCCTGGCCTCCTTCGCGGCGGTCTTCGCGGCGGCGCTGGTCGTGGTGTCGCTGTTCACGCCGCTTCTGTCCTCGATGATCCAGGGCTCGGTGCTGGGCGGCGTCGACCAGAGCCTCGGGTTTCTCTTCGGCGCGGTGCGCGGCGCGCTTC
Organism: Rhodovulum sp. BSW8; assembly: GCF_003314725.1. NCBI lineage: Bacteria > Pseudomonadati > Pseudomonadota > Alphaproteobacteria > Rhodobacterales > Paracoccaceae > Rhodovulum > Rhodovulum sp. BSW8. The sequence goes on along the minus strand of NZ_QNVX01000004.1, from coordinate 121,372 downwards.
TGGTGGCGGTCGCCTTCTTCGTCTACGGCATGGTCATCACCGATCACAGCTTCCCGGCGGTTGAAAATTCGCGCTCGTCCGCAGTCTTCGCCTCGCTGACCGCCAAGATCGCCGAAACCAATCCCGATCAGGCGCTGGGCTGGCTGACGGTCCAGTACGAACAGCTGGTGGGCACCTGCGGCACAGCGCAATAACCCCACACCAACCGCCCCTTCGCTGCCCCGCGCACAGCCGAGTCGCGCGGGCGTGAACCTTTCTTAATGATCCTTTCGTGACACCGGACGCCGGAGGGACTAGAGAAGGGCCAACTTCCTTCAGACGGATTCGGAGCCCCGCTGCCCATGCGCCAGCCATCCTTCCGCACCATGCCCCCCGCGCATCCCTTCGACGACGACAAGCTCAAGGAGGAATGCGGGGTCTTCGGCGTGATCGGCCTGGCGGATGCCGCCAATTTCGTGGCCCTCGGCCTGCACGCCCTTCAGCATCGCGGCCAGGAGGCGGGCGGGATCGTCTCTTACGACCCGGTGACCGGGTTCCAGTCGGCGCGCCGCTTCGGCTATGTCCGCGACAACTTCACCAAGGCCAGCCTGATGGAGACCCTGCCCGGGTCGCTGGCCATCGGCCATGTCCGCTACTCGACCGCCGGATCGAAGGGCCAGACCGCGATCCGCGACGTCCAGCCCTTCTTCGGCGAGTTCGCCATGGGGGGCGCCGCCATTGCCCATAACGGCAACATCACCAATGCCGAGGCGCTGCGCCGCGAACTGATCCAGCACGGCTCGATCTTCCAGAGCTCGTCCGACAGCGAATGCATCATCCACCTGATGGCGCGCTCGTTCCAGAAGACCATCCCCGAACGCATGAAGGACGCGCTGCGCCGGGTCGAGGGTGCCTTCTCGGTCGTGGCGATGACCCGGACCAAGCTGATCGGCGTGCGCGACCCGCTGGGGGTGCGGCCGCTGGTGCTGGGCCGGATCGGCGATGGCTGGGTGCTGAGCTCGGAGACCTGCGCGCTCGACATCATCGGCGCCGAATTCGTGCGCGAGATCGAGCCGGGCGAAATGGTGCTGATCTCGCCCGAAAAGGGGGTCGAGAGCTTTCATCCGTTCGAACACCGCTCCTCGCGCTTCTGCATCTTCGAGCATGTCTATTTCTCGCGCCCCGACTCGATCCTCGGCGGCCGCTCGGTCTACGAGACCCGGCGCCAGATCGGGATCGAACTGGCCCGCGAGGCGCCGGTCGAGGCCGATCTCGTGTGCCCGGTGCCCGACAGCGGCACCCCCGCCGCCATCGGCTTCAGCCATGAAAGCGGCATCCCCTACGGGATGGGGATCATCCGCAACCAGTACATGGGCCGGACCTTCATCGAACCGACAGAACAGATCCGCAACATGGGCGTGCGGCTGAAACTGAACGTCAACCGCGCCCTGATCGCGGGCAAGCGGATCATTCTGGTCGATGACAGCGTCGTGCGCGGCACCACCAGCCGCAAGATCCGCGAGATGATCCTCGATGCGGGCGCGGCCGAGGTCCATTTCCGGATCGCGAGCCCGCCGACCGCCTGGCCCTGCTTCTACGGCGTCGACACGCCCCAGCGCGACAAGCTGCTGGCCAGCCACATGTCCGAGGACGAGATGCGCGACTATCTGGGCGTCGACAGCCTCAAGTTCATCTCGCTCGACGGGCTTTACCGCGCCGTGGGCGAGGTCGAAGGCCGCAACGACCGCTGCCCGCAATATTGCGACGCCTGCTTCTCGGGCGAATACCCGGTGGCGCCCAGCGACATGATCCAGAAGGGCTTCCAGACCAAGGCGGCCCAATAGGCCGACTGCGCCGGATTGTCGCCCGGCCGGTCCCGCCCGGGACCGAGATCTTGACGCCATCGCTCAGGTATTCCAAGGACCGTCCATGACAGACCAGAAACTCGCCCTTGTGACTGGCGCCTCGCGCGGATTCGGCGCGGCGGTTGCCGAAGAGCTGGCTCGCGCCGGCTATCATGTCGTCGCGGTCGGCCGCACTACCGGCGCGCTCGAGGAACTCGACGACCGGATCAAGGCTTTGGGCGGCAGCGCGACGCTGGCGCCCATGGACATTACCGAAACCGATGCCATGCGGACGCTGTGCCGGGGCATCTTCGACCGCTGGGGCCATGTCGACCTGTGGGTCCATGCCGCGATCCAGTCGCCGCCCTTCAGCCCGGCCGAACAGATCGACCTGCCGTTCTGGGCCAAGGCCGTCAAGGCCGATGTCGAGGCGCTGGGCGTGCTGGTGTCCTTCGTCGCGCCCCTGCTTCGGGTCGCGCCGGGCGGCGGCAGCGCCGTCCTGATCGACGATCTGGCCGAAGGCCCCTTCCTGGGCGCCTATGCCGCCTGCAAGGCCGCACAGCGCGCGCTGTTCGCGGCCTGGGAAACCGAGCAGGCGCGACTTCAGGACGTGCATGTCCGCCGCTTCGTGCCCGCGCCGATGGCCACCAATCACCGCAACCGGCTGTATCCCGGCGAAAACACCGAGACGCTGGCGCGCCCGGCCGACGAGGCGCGCCGTCTGGCCGCCGATCTCGGCCTGGCCTGAGGCCCGCCCGCCTGCGGGATCGGCCCCCGGGGCACGCGCGCGTTCTCCGGGGGTGACGGTCGCCGCCCCTCCCGCAAGGTTTCCGGTCCCGGGCCCCGGCATCGCCTTTACGCCTCGGGCCCGCTCCACTATGGAAGGGCCATAAGGCAAGGTTGAGCAGATGCGCATTCTCATTACGAATGACGACGGGATCAACGCCCCCGGGCTGGCGGTGCTCGAGGCCATCGCGGCCGAGGTCGCGGGCCCGACCGGCGAGGTCTGGGTGGTCGCGCCCGCCTTCGAGCAGTCGGGCGTCGGCCACATGATTTCCTATACCCGTCCGATGATGATCGCCGAGCTGGGGCCGCGCCGCTTCGCGGCCGAAGGCTCGCCCGCCGATTGCGTGCTGGCGGGGCTTTACGACGTGATGACAGAGGCCCGGCCCGATCTGGTGCTGTCGGGCGTCAATCGCGGCAACAACGCCGCCGAGAACGTGCTTTATTCGGGCACCATCGGCGGGGCGATGGAGGCCGCGCTTCAGGGCCTGCCCGCGATCGCGCTGTCACAATATCTGGGGCCGCTGAATTACGACGAGGATCTGCAATTCGCGGCTGCCGCCGCCCATGGTGCGGCAACGGTCAATGCGCTGCTGGACCGGGGGTCCTGGGACGGCGCCGATTACCGGCTGTTCTACAACGTGAATTTCCCGCCCGTCCCGGCCGATCAGGTCAAGGGGCTGAGGGTCGGGCCGCAGGGCTACCGCCGCGATGCCTCTTTCGGGGTCGAGCCGCATCTGTCGCCCTCGGGGCGCAGGTTCCTCTGGATCCGGGGCGGGGCGCAGAACCTGCCGACCGCGCCCGGGTCGGACGCGGCGCTGAACCTCGACGGCTATATCGCGGTGACGCCGTTGCGCGCCGATCTGACCGCCCATGACTGCATCGCCGACGTGAAGGCCCGACTGGAATGACCGGAGACGACGCGACGGCCGAACGCAAGATGCAGTTCCTGTTCGCGATCCGCTCCAGGGGCGTGACCGACAGGCGCGTACTGACCGCGATGGAAGAGATCGACCGGGGCCAGTTCGTCACCGGCCATTTCGCACGCCATGCCTATGACGACACGCCGCTGCCCATCGCCTGCGGCCAGACCATCAGCCAGCCCTCGGTGGTGGCGATCATGACCCAGGCGCTGAACCTGCAGCCACGCAACAAGGTGCTCGAGATCGGCACCGGCTCGGGCTATCAGGCCGCGGTGCTGTCTCGACTGTCGCGCCGGGTCTACACGCTGGAACGCCACCGCAGGCTTGCGGCCGAGGCGCAGAAGCGGTTCGAGGCGCTGGGGCTGACCAATGTCACGGCGATGGCGGCCGACGGATCGCGCGGTCTGCCCGATCAGGCGCCCTTCGACCGCATTCTTGTGACCGCCGCCGCCGAAGACCCGCCCGGCCCCCTATTGGCCCAGTTGCGGGTTGGCGGTATCATGATCGTGCCGGTCGGACAGTCGGACACGGTGCAGCGGCTGATCAAGGTCACCCGCGGCGAGACCGGGTTCGACTATGAAGAGCTTCGGCAGGTCCGGTTCGTGCCGCTTCTCGAGGGGCTCGGTCAGGACTGAGACGGAAGACGACTGCGGCCTGAGACGCCTGAGGCACGTGTTGGCGACTCCAGGAGCCGACGGACGCAAGACGAGAGACCCGAGGGTCCGGCAGAACGGGCCCCGTACGCAGTGAGGATCGAGCGATGGCCCACACCTCCCCCGACCGCCGGTTTCCGGCCCGGCTTCTGGCCCTTGGCCTCGGGATGACCCTGGTCGCCGGCTGCGAGAGCGGCTGGGACTACGATTTCCGCAATCTCGGCAACAACCCCGAGCCCCCGAGGGTCGAGGCCGCGCCCCGGCCCGAGCCGGATCAGCGCGGCGTGATTTCCTACCCGACCTATCAGGTCGCGGTGGCGCGGCGCGGCGATCGCCTTTCGGATGTGGCCGCGCGGGTCGGCCTGCCCGCCGCGGAACTCGCCTCCTATAACGGCATCTCCGCCGATGCGACGCTGAACAATGGCGAGGTGATCGCCCTGCCCCGCCGGGTCGCGGATGCGGGGGGTGTCGTCGCCGCGCCGCTGGGCAACGGCACGATCACGCCCGCGGGCGCGGCCCCGGGCCAGGTCGATATCGCGACGCTGGCCGGCAATGCGCTCGACCGCGCGGGCGGCACCGCCCCGGCCGCAGGTCGGCCCGCCGGGCAGGAGCCGATCCGGCACAAGGTGGTGCGCGGCGAGACCGCCTATTCCATCGCCCGGCTCTATAACGTGACACCCCGGTCGCTGGCGGACTGGAACGGGCTGGGCCCCGATCTGACGGTGCGCGAAGGGCAGTATCTGCTGATCCCGGTCGCAGCGCAGCAGGCCCGGCCCTCGGGTGCGGCGGCCGCAGGCACGGCTGTCGCTGCGGTGCCGATCACCACAGAACGTCCGGGCCAGGGCTCGGCGCTGGCGACACCGCCCTCGGCGGCAACCCCGCTGCCCAAGCCCGAACCCGCAGCCAAGCCCGCGGTTCCGGCCTCGCCCGAGATGGCCAAGGACCAGAGCACCGCTTCGGCCCGCTTCGCGATGCCGGTCTCGGGCAGCATCATCCGCGGCTATCAGAAGGGCAAGAACGACGGGATCGACATCTCGGCCAAGGCGGGAACGGCGGTCAAGGCAGTAGCCGACGGCACGGTCGCCGCGATCACCCGGGATACCGACCAGGTGCCGATCCTCGTCGTGCGCCATTCCGACAACATGCTGTCGGTCTATGCCAATATCGACGGGATCGCGGTTCAGAAGGGCGCAAAGGTCACGCGCGGCCAGACCGTGGCGCAGGTCCGTTCGGGCAACCCGGCCTTCCTTCATTTCGAACTGCGCAAGGGCTTCGAGAGCGTCGACCCGATGCCCTATCTGACGCCGTAAGAGCCCGCGAGGCGTCCCCGCAGGGGGCGCCCTCCGGGCAAAAAAATCTTCGCAGAAGATTTTTGGCCCGGCGCCTCCGGCGCCGGTGTCGGGTCTTCGACCCCAAAAAGAAAGCGGAAAGGCGCGGTCAGATCCGGATGCCGCGCCGCGCCGCAAGGTCGGTGAAATATTGCCAGGCAACCCGGCCCGACCGCGCGCCGCGCGTCGCCTGCCATTCGATCGCCTCCGCGCGCAGCGTTTCGGGCTCGATCTCGATGCCATGGGCCGCGCAATAGGCCCGGATCATCCCCAGATACTCGTCCTGGCTGCAGGGGTGGAACCCGAGCCAGAGCCCGAACCGGTCCGAAAGCGACACCTTCTCTTCCGTCGCCTCCGACGGGCTGATCGCGGTCGAACGTTCGTTCTCGATCATGTCCCGTGGCATCAGATGACGCCGGTTCGACGTGGCGTAGAACACCACATTGGCCGGGCGCCCCTCGATCCCGCCGTCGAGCACCGCCTTCAGCGACTTGTAATGCTGGTCGTCATGGCTGAAGGACAGGTCGTCGCAGAACAGCACGAAACGTTCGGACGCCCCGCGCAACAGCGTCAGAAGCCGCCCCACCGAGGGCAGGTCCTCGCGCTGGACCTCGACCAGCTTCAGCGGATGCCCCTCGGCCGCGACCGCGGCATGGACCGCCTTGACGAGGCTCGACTTCCCCATCCCCCGCGCGCCCCAGAGAAGCGCATTGTTGGCGGGCAGGCCGCGGGCGAAATGCCGGGTATTCTCAAGCAACGTGTCGCGCGACCGGTCGATCCCCTGCAAGAGCGTCAGATCCACCCGGTTGACCTCTGGTACCGGCATCAGCCGGTCGGGCGAGACCTGCCACAGAAACGCCTCGGCGGCCGCGAAATCGGGCACCGCAGCCGGGGCGGGATAGCGCCGCTCCAGCGCCTCGGCGATCCGCTGCAGGCTCCGCGCGGCATCGGCCCCGAGCGCGCCGGTCACGCCCGGCCCTCGCTGTCCTGTCCCACAGCTCCGTCCTCTTCCTCGTCATCGTCGAACCAGAGGCCCTGGGCCCGCAGCTCCTTTTCGCGGACCTTCTCGCCGCGTCGCACCAAGAGGATCGAGATCTCGTAAAGCCCGTAGACCACCGTGAAGAGGATCACCTGGGTGATCACGTCGGGCGGCGTCACGATGGCGGCCAGCACCAGAATGCCCACCACCGCGTATTTGCGCACCGACGAAAGCCCCGCAGCCGAGACCAGTTCGGCCTTGCCCATCAGGGTCAGCAGCACCGGCAGCTGGAAACAAAGCCCGAAGGCCAGGATGAACTTGATCGTCAGCGAGAGATACTCCTGCACCGATCCGTGGAAGGTGATGCCCGCGGTTTCCGACGCGCCCCCGCCCTCGGCCCCGAGCGTGCCGACCTGCTGGAAGCCCAGGAAGAAATCGAAGGCCAGCGGCGTGATGATGAAATAGGCAAAGGCCCCGCCCAAGATGAACATGAAGGGCGAGGCCAGCAGGAAGGGCAGGAAAGCCCGTTTCTCGGACCGGTAAAGCCCCGGCGCGACAAACCGCCAAAGCTGGAAGGCAATGAACGGAAAGGCCAGCGCGAAGCCGCCCACCAGCGAGATCTGGATCGCGACGAAGAAGCCTTCCTGCAGCTTGATCAGATACAGCCCGCATTCCTGCCCGCGCTCGGCCAGTGCCGAACAGATCGGGTGGGTCAGGACGTTGAAGATCGGGTTCCAGACCGTGAAGCAGGCCACCATCGCCGCGACGAAGGCCGCCAGCGCATAGATCAGCCGGGTGCGAAGCTCGGCCAGATGCTCGATCAGCGGCGCCGAGGTGTCGTCGATGTCATCGCTGCTCATGCGTCGCTCGTCTTGTCGGGGGTCGGCGAGGGCGTGCCGTCAGACGCCGGGGCGTCGGCGGCGCGGTTGGCCGCGCCCTTCTCGGCCATCGCCTTGCGGATCTTCTCGGCCTGGGCGGCGCGCTCTTCGGTCATCTGCGCGGTCGCCTCACCGGCCTTGGTCTCACCGGCCTTGGTCTCACCGGCCTTGGGCAGCTTCGGGTCCCATTTCTCGAACCGGTCGGCCGCCTCGTTCAGGCGGTCGAGCCCCAGCTTGCGCGGATTGGTGATGTCCTTGAGATCGTTGACCGTATCCTTGACGCCCGCCTGATCGGCCGCGTCATCCATCGCGCGCTGAAATTCGCGCGCCATGTTGCGGGCCTTGGCGGTAAACCGGCCCAGCGTGCGGAACATCGCGGGCAGGTCCTTCGGCCCCACGACGATCAGGGCCACGATGCCGATCAGCAGCAGTTCGGTCCAGCCGATATCGAACATGGGGTCAGGCTCGCGACAGGCGGATTACGCCTTGTCCCTTTCGGTCTCGGGGGTAACGTCACGGGCGGAATCGAGGCTTTTCTGGGCCTCTTCGGTCTCTTCCTTGACGCCCTTCTTGAAGGCGGTGATGCCCTTGCCGACCTCGCCCATCAGCGACGAGATCTTGCCGCGCCCGAACAGCACCAGCACGACGACAGCGATCAGCAGCAGGCCGGGAAGGCCGATATTATTCAGCATGGTCTTCTCCCTCGGGGCGCACCGCCCCTCCAGCGACACAGGTGTCACACATCTATTGAGTCTTGCCGCCGGTTCAAAGACCCATTCGCCCGGCTGAGCGCGATTATTTGCCCCCGCCGTCTCAGATGCCAGAGGGGCCTGCGCGCGTCGGCCCCCCTTGCGGGCGAGTGGGGAATCCTTCCACTCTCGCGGGCGTGGCAGAGGGGTCCACGGCAAGCGGATGGAGACGACCGGATGCACAGCGAAGACGTGAACGGCAAGGTGCTGGAACACTGGAACAGCGACGACCTGCAGGCGGCAATGGCCGCGGGCGAGGTCGTGACGATCGATGTGAGAACGCCGCAGGAATACATGTTCGAACATATCAAGGGCGCCCTGCTTTTGCCGCTGTCGGGCTTCGATCCGGCCTTCCTGCCCGAGGGCGGCGACAAGCGGCTGGTGTTCCATTGCGGCTCGGGCGTGCGCTCGCGCAAGGTGGCCGAGGCCTGGCTGGCCGCAGGGCATGACCGGGTCGCGCATCTGGAAGGCGGATTCGCCGCCTGGAAGGCCGCGCTCAAACCCTATGTCGGCACCGACATGGCCACGGGTGCGCCGGTACCGGTGAATGTGAAGGCCGGCTGAGCCGGGCCGCGGAACCCGACACCCGAGGACCGGGGCCGGCCGGCATCAGGCGGCCCGGCCCCCGCCCTCTCGGGGAAAGACGAAACAGCGGTCGCGGCGGATCGTCAGCCACATCGGTGTGCCGGGCTGCGGCAAAAAGACGGCCGGGACCGTGGCGCGCAGCGCCGAGCCGTCATGGTCCATGCGGAACTCGACCAGGCTTTCCGAGCCCATGAAACGGGCGCGTTCGACGCAGGCGCGCGCCGCGACGCCCTCTTCGGCGGTGGGATTCGGCCCGCGCCCGTTGCGGTCGAAGTCGATCCGCAGATGCTGCGGCCGGATGATGATGTCGACCTCGGCGCCATCGGCCATGCCCGGCGTCAGGAACTTGCCGAAGGGCGTTTCGGTCAGAAGGTTGTGCACACGCCCCCGGATCACGTTGATGTCGCTGAAGAAGGCGGCCGCCGCCCGGTCGACGGGCGCGTTATAGATATTGTAGGGCGCGCCCTGCTGGACGATCCGCCCGCCGCGCATCAGCGCGATTTCATCAGCCATCCGCATCGCCTCGTCGGGCTCGTGGGTGACCAGCAACACTGCCGCGCCCTCGTCCTTCAGCACCTGCAGGGTCTGGTCGCGAATCTCGTCGCGCAGCCGGTTGTCGAGCCCCGAAAAGGGTTCGTCCATCAGCATGATCTTGGGCCGGGGTGCCAGCGCGCGGGCCAGCGCCACGCGCTGCTGTTCGCCGCCCGACAATTCGTGCGGATAGGCGTCGATGAACCGGCCAAGCGCGACCCGGTCCAGCAGATCCTCGACCCGCGCCCGCCGCGCGGCCTTGGGTCCGGTCAGCCCGAAGGCCACGTTCTCGGCCACGCTGAGATGCGGAAAGAGGGCGAAGTCCTGAAACATCAGCCCGACCGAGCGGCGCTCGGGCGGCAGGCGAAAGACGGTGTCGCAGACCAGTTGCCCGTCGATCCGGATCTCGCCCGCGTCCTGCCGGTCGACGCCCGCGATGATCCGAAGCGTCGTCGACTTGCCGCAGCCCGACGGCCCGAGCAGGCAGGTCACCTGCCCCGGCAGCACGGTCAGACTGACATCGTCGACGACCTTGCGGCCGCCGAAGACGCGATGGATGCGGCGGATATCGAGCCTCGGGATAATATCTGTCGGGTCCGGGTCCGGGGTCGGACGGGCGGTCTGCAGCGTCACAGGGGCCTCGCGCTATTTCCGATGGAAACTATCGGATTTGCCCCTGCGCTGGCAATGCCCGGATTGATCACAGGGGCGCGCGCAGGCCGGATCGCTGTCGGCGAAGGTGTCGGAGGACCGAATTGCGCCGCGCGCTCAGCCGCGGCAGTAGGGTTGCGACCGGGTCCAGGCGGCGATTTCCTCGCGCTTGGACGAAACCGTCATCGGCCCCCAATCGGCGGCGACGCCCCGGCCGGAGGCCGCGACCACGCCATCGCGGGCGACCGCGCTGGCCGCGATCCGCACGGCACAGCGCAGATTGGCCTCGCCATCGGTCAGGGCGGATCCGCTGGTCGCGGCGCAGCCATGATAGCGCGCGGTCGCGGGCGAGATCTGCAAGAGGCCGAACCAGCGTCCGCCGCCGCCCACCGCCGCCTCGTTCCAGGTGCTTTCATGCTTGGCCAGCGCCGAGAAGAGCCCCGCCCAGAAGGCGCGGCGCTGCGCCGGACGCGCCTTTTCATAGGCCGGGCACCAGGCGTCGATATCGGCAGGAACGGTTTCGGTGAGCCCGCTGCCATAAAGCGTCAGCGCGTCGAGGCTTGCCCGTGTCCAGTCCGTCGCTTCCGGCATGTGGTCCCACCGCATCGAGGGGAGACTACGCCCCCGGTCCGCGATATCGGACTGGTCACAGGCGGCGGTCAGCGCGAAAAGGCACACAAGCAGGAACAGACGCATCGGAACTCCGGAGGATACGCCGGTCCTTCAGTCCGGCGTATCCTTATCCTCGGGATCGCCCTGCGGGGCAACGAAGGGAGCAAAATCTGCGCGGATGCCCGCCGAAACAGTGGCGAGATCCCGCCGCCGGAGCCATTTGCCCCGGCTCTCCAGCTCTCGTGCGATCTCGTCGATGAAGCCCTCAAGATCCTGCAGGGACCGCGCGGTGATGATCCCGCCACTACGCATGACCGGGCGTCCGGTCCATCTGGCACCGGCATTTTCAAGATCGGTCCGGATCGCGGGATGCGAGGTCACCGCGACGCCCGAAATGGCCCCCACCTCGACCAGCAGCCAGGGCGCATGGCAGATCGCGGCGACCATCCGGCCACCGGACAGGAACTGGCTCACCAGCCGCACCGCCGCGAAAGTCGTCCGCAGCGCCCCGGAATTGAGCTGACCGCCGGGCAGGACGAGGCCGTCATACTCGTCGGCGTCGACATGGGTCAGCGGCATCGTTGCCTCGATTTCGGCAAACCAGTTGCCGTCTCTCCAGCTGGTGATGCTGGCCCCTCCGGGGGTCGCAATATCGACCCGCGCGCCCATGTCGCGCAAGCCGGTCACCGCCGCTTCCAGTTCCTCGTGCTCGACCCCGTCGGTGGCGAGGACGAGCACTCCGGCCGATTTCATTGTATCCTCCTGTCGGTTAAAGAGGTCCGGTCGGCGGCAAGCGCGACACCCGGTGGCCAAAACGACCAATGCGCAAGTCTAGCACGTAGGTTAACGTAGCGTAACCCGCATTACGGACCAGAGCCTATCACTTAAAATCGTCCGCCTGCCGCGGCCGGGCGGCCGGATCATCCCCTTGCCCGCGCCCGCCCCCTGCCCTAAACATGCGCCCTGCCGCAGATGAGGATGCCGCCATGCTTGACCTGACCTTCGAGCCCCCCAAACCCAAGGTGATTTCCGGCGCCAAGGCCGAATGGGAACTGGTGATCGGCCTTGAGGTCCATGCTCAGGTGGCCTCGAACTCCAAGCTCTTTTCGGGCGCCTCGACCGGCTTCGGTGCCGAGCCCAATTCGCATGTCGCCTTCGTCGACGCGGCGATGCCGGGCATGCTGCCCGTGATCAACGAATTCTGCGTGGCGCAGGCGGTGCGCACGGGGCTTGGCCTGAAGGCCGAGATCAACCTGATGTCCGCCTTCGACCGCAAGAACTACTTCTATCCCGACCTGCCGCAGGGCTATCAGATCAGCCAGCTTTACCACCCCATCGTGGGCGAGGGCGAGGTGATCGTCGACATGGGCCCCGGCGTCGCCCGCCGGGTCCGGATCGAGCGCATCCACCTCGAACAGGACGCGGGCAAGTCGATCCATGACATGGACCCGAACATGTCCTTCGTCGACCTGAACCGCACCGGCGTGGCGCTGATGGAAATCGTCTCGCGCCCCGACCTGCGCGGCCCCGAGGAGGCGGCGGCCTATGTCGGCAAGCTGCGCCAGATCCTGCGCTATCTGGGCACCTGCGACGGCAACATGCAGAACGGCAACCTGCGGGCCGATGTGAACGTGTCGATCTGCCGGCCCGGCGCCTACGAGACATTCCGCGAGACCGGCGATCATTCGGTTCTGGGCACGCGCTGCGAGATCAAGAACATGAACTCGATGCGCTTCATCCAGGCCGCGATCGAGTACGAGGCCCGGCGCCAGATCGCCATCGTCGAGGATGGCGGCACCGTCGATCAGGAAACCCGGCTTTACGATCCCGACAAGGGCGAGACGCGGTCGATGCGCTCGAAGGAAGAGGCGCATGACTACCGCTACTTCCCCTGCCCCGACCTGCTGCCGCTGGAAATCGAGCAGGCCTGGGTCGACGAGATCGCGGCCTCGCTGCCCGAGCTGCCCGACGAGAAGAAGGCGCGTTTCGTCACCGAATTCGGGCTGACCGAATACGATGCCAGCGTGCTGACCGCCGAGGTCGAATCCGCCGCCTATTTCGAGGCGGTGGCGCAGGGCCGCGACGGCAAGGCCGCCGCGAACTGGGTCATCAACGAGCTGTTCGGCCGCCTGAAGAAGGACGACCGCGACATCACCGACAGCCCGGTCAGCCCGGCCCAGCTGGGCGGCATCCTCGATCTGATCGCCGCGGGCGACATCTCGGGCAAGATCGCCAAGGACCTGTTCGAGATCGTCTATACCGAGGGCGGCGACCCGGCCGAGATCGTGGCCGCGCGCGGCATGAAGCAGGTCACCGATCTGGGCGCCATCGAGAAGGCCGTGGACGAGATCATTGCCGCGAACCCGGCCCAGGTCGAGAAGGCCAAGGCCAACCCGAAGCTTGCCGGCTGGTTCGTCGGTCAGGTGCTGAAGGCCACCGGGGGCAAGGCCAACCCGCAGGCCGTGAACGAGATCGTGGCCCGGAAACTGGGGTGATCCATGCCCGTCCTTTATGAGTACCGGGTCCTTCCGGCCCCCGAACGCGGCCGCCGCGTGCGGGGCGCCAAGGGCCCGGCCGAACGCTTTGCCCATGCCCTGGAACAGGCCATGAACGAGATGGCAGCCGAGGGCTGGGAATATGTCCGCGCCGAAAGCCTGCCCTCGGAGGAACGCCAGGGGCTTTTCAGCGGCAGCAGCCGGACGGTGCGCAACGTGCTGGTCTTCCGCCGCCCGCGCGACACGGGCGCGGGACAGGACGCAGAGGACGCAGCCTTCCGCCATGGCAGCCCCGAAGAGATCGCGACAGCCGCCGCCTCTATCCATGCCCTGCCCGACCGCACCTATCCGCCGCTCGGCGCCCCTTCGCGCGCGCCGGTGCCCCGGCCCGACCGGCCGCTTGGCGGCGCCCGGCCCTGGAACGACGAGGACTGAGCCCCTTGTGTCGGGAAAGACCGGGACGCCGCGTCTAGACGGCGATTTCCAGCGCCAGCGCGTGGATCTGCCCCATCAGATCGGGCCCGAGCGCCTTGTGGACCGCGCGTTCGCGGGCCACGCGCGACATCGGCGCGAAGGCGGGCGCCGCGATCTTCACGCGGAAATGGCTTTCGCCGCCCTCCTGATACCCGGCGTGATGGCGGTGGCGTTCGCTTTCGTCCAGAACTTCAAGCTGCGTCGGCTGGAACGCGCGTTCCAGGCTGTCACGGATTTGATCGGCTCGGCCCATTTTTCTCCATCGCCCCCTTCATTCTCATCTTCAAGTGACTAAACTCTCGGGTCCGAGTCGAAAAGGTGCTGCCATGACCAAGACCGATCCCTTCGGGTTCGACATTTCCGTATCGGCCGACAAGAAGCGGCGCACCCGGGGCCGCCGGGGCATGTCGGGCGCCTTCGAGACCTCGCGGCGCAAGTGCGAACATCCCGGCTGCGAGCTGGACGGCCAGTACCGCGCGCCGAAATCGCCCGACCAGCTCGACGAGTATTTCTGGTTCTGCAAGGACCATGTGCGCGAGTACAACCTCAAGTGGAACTTCTTCAACGGCGCCACCGAAGAGGAATACGAGGCCCAGATCGACAAGGACCGGGTGTGGGAGCGCGAGACCCAGCCCTTCGGCAATCGCGACGAACAGCGCGCCTGGGCGCGGCTCGGGGTCGACGACCCGCATCAGGTGCTGGGCGAGAACGCGACCCGCAACCCGGGCAAGACCGGCACCACGACCCGGCGGCTGCCGCCGACCGAACGCAAGGCGCTGGAAATCCTCGAGGCGCAGGACAGCTGGACCAAGGCCGAGATCCGCAAGCAGTACAAGTCGCTGGTCAAGGATCTGCACCCCGACATGAACGGCGGCAACCGCGCCGACGAGGAACGCCTGCAAGAGGTCGTCTGGGCCTGGGACCAGATCAAGGACAGCCGCAGCTTCCGCTAGGCCGGCGCGAAGGTCAGGCTGACGCCGTTGATGCAGTGCCGCTTGCCGGTGGGCGGCGGCCCGTCATCGAAGACATGCCCCAGATGGCTGCCGCAGCGGCGGCAATGGACCTCGGTCCGGACCATGAAGAAGCTGCGGTCCGGCCGGGTTCGGACCGCGTCGGGCAAGGCCCGGGTGAAGCTCGGCCAGCCCGTGCCGCTGTCGAACTTGTCCTTCGACGCATAAAGCGGCAGATCGCAGCCCTTGCAGCGGAAGACCCCGTCGCGATGTTCGTCGTTCAGCGGGCTGGTGAAGGCGCGCTCGGTGCCCTCCTCGCGCATCACCCTGTATTCCAGCGGGCCGAGCCGCGCCCGCCACTCGGCCTCGCTGCGCATCACCTCGAAGTGGTCTTCCTCGGCGGCAGCGGCCGGGCGAACCAGGGCCGCCCCGGCGACGCCCATCAGAACCCGGCCCAGAAATCGGCGGCGAAACATCCTTCCCTCCCCTTGGTGTTCGTCCAACGTCCCCTGGCATAGCTGGCGCGGCCGCCGCGCCGGGCAAGCTCACGTCCGGTCACGATCGGCGGCCCGGCCCTGCCCCGATCCGACCTGCGGTCCGGGCGGCCATGGGGTCCTGCCCCTTGCACCCCCCCGAGATATGTTCCAAGACGGCGGGAGACGACGCCAATCCGACGGGGCCAGGATGACCAGTGCAGAGAAACCCACCGAAGAGATCTCGGTCCGCGAGGTCTTCGGCATCGACACCGACATGATCGTGAAGGGGTTCGAGACGCCGACCGACCGGGTGCCCGATCTCGACCCGACCTACAAGTTCGATCCCGATACCACGCTGGCGATCCTTGCGGGCTTTACCCATAACCGCCGGGTGATGATCCAGGGTTATCACGGCACCGGCAAGTCGACCCATATCGAGCAGGTCGCAGCCCGGCTGAACTGGCCCTGCGTACGGGTCAACCTCGACAGCCATATCAGCCGGATCGACCTGATCGGCAAGGATGCGATCAAGCTCAAGGACGGGGTCCAGGTCACCGAGTTCCAGGAGGGCATCCTGCCCTGGGCGCTGCGCAACCCCTGCGCCATCGTCTTCGACGAATACGATGCGGGCCGGGCCGATGTGATGTTCGTGATCCAGCGGGTGCTGGAGGTCGACGGCAAGCTGACGCTTCTGGACCAGAACCAGGTGATCACCCCCCACCCCTATTTCCGGCTGTTCGCGACGGCGAACACGGTCGGTCTGGGCGACACGACCGGGCTTTATCACGGCACCCAGCAGATCAACCAGGGCCAGATGGACCGCTGGTCGCTGGTCGCGACGCTGAACTACCTCAGCCACGACGCGGAAACCGCGATCGTCCTGGCCAAATGCCCGCACTACAACACCGACAAGGGCCGCAAGCAGATCAACCATATGGTGACCGTGGCCGAACTGACCCGGACCGCCTTCATGAATGGCGATCTCTCGACGGTGATGAGCCCGCGGACGGTGATCGCCTGGGCGCAGAACGCCGAGATCTTCCGCAGCGTGGGCTTTGCCTTCCGGGTGACCTTCCTGAACAAATGCGACGAGCTCGAACGCCAGACCGTGGCCGAGTTCTATCAACGCCTCTTCGACGAGGAACTGCCCGAAAGTGCTGCGAGCATGAGCCTGGGGTGAGGCCGACAGGCTGGACGACGGCGGACTATGCGCTGATTGCCAGTCTCCTGTCCCTCGCAGTTGCGATTGTGTCTTTGCTCTGGAATATCAGGGCGAAATTCCTGCACCCAACACCCAAGCTCTCGGTGCGACTGATCGTGAATTCCGGCCTCTGGCGCGAGATGGGTATAGACCACATCGCCGAGATGGCGGTGGTAAATCTCGGTCCAACGGATTGTGGGGTTCACTCTGTGGTCTTCACAGCATCGAGAAAGAGCGTCTTCAGTTCGAAGATGAGCTGATGGGACCACCGGTCCAAGAAGCTCCGACCCGTCGGGGGAAATCCACGATCCATCGACAAGGACCGGCCACGGCTCCTTAAGGCGGAGGAACTCTGCCTGGTCAAGATCCCCTGCCGGTGCGGGTTTCCCGAAGACCGAGACGTGAACGGTCTGGGCATGTATGATGCGTTCGACCGCAGGCACCTTGCGTCCCGCAGAGACTTCAAGCGGTTTCAAAGCGCGCGGGAAACCGATCATAAGCGGAGGACATCCCAAGTCGTTGCCTCAGCTTCATGAGATCAAATGGGATCGGCCCTTGACCCCACGATGCCACCAACCCGCGAACCTTGGGCGGCAGCAATCCGCACCGATCTCGACCTCGCCCTCGACGGCAGCGATCCGGGCTATCCGGTGGGCGGTACGCTGGAGGTGCATGTGGCGCAGCTTGCGGCGGCTGCTGTCGCGCTGTCCGATGTGGCGGCCTGAAGCGCGACCGTTTCGCATCGCTGCGGCGCTGGCCGCCTGTCTTGCCCTCGTTGGCCCTGCCCCGGCCCGGACAACCGACCCGGCCTTTCCCGCCCTCGACTGCGCCGCGCTCTGGGACGCCACCGCCGACTTCCGCGCCCTCTACGCGCTGGCCGAAGGGCCGCCCGACGAGGCCCGCGCCATGGCCCGCGCCTTCCGCGATGCCGCCGTCGCGCTGTCGGACGACCCGGAGGCCGAGGTCGATGCCCGTATCGCCAAGCTGCGCCCGATCTACCTTCTGCTGCTGAAACGATACATCCTTGGCGGGAATCGCCGCGCCCGCGACCAGTATGTCCGCCTGTCGGGGCTGTGCGACGATTTCGGCCGCGACGCCGCCTTGCCCGGCCATCAGGGTCCGGGCCGATAGCCACCTTACGCCTTTTAAAAATGGGGGTTCGGCCAGAAATATGACAGCGCATTTACATCACTCGTATATACATCTTGACGTAGCGTCCATCCGTCATACCATTGTCACATGGAACAGGGAGCCACACGCATAGCGGTAGCCGCGCTTTGTCTGGCGCTCGCCGCCAGCGCGGCGGCCGCGCGTCCGGCGACGCCCGGCACGCCCTGGAAACGGGCCGAACTTTTCGCCACCTGCTCGGGCCGCCTTTCGGCCATTACGGCGCGCCAGCAGGCGGTCGACGATCCGGCCTGGCCCCGCACCATGGACCAGCGCGACATGTTCAACCTCATGCTCGAGGCGACCCTGCCCGAGGCGATCCGCTTCGGCGTGCCCAAGGACGAGCCCGTGTTGTGGCGCTCGGCCGGCTGGACCGAGATGGCGGGCCTTCTGGCCGATATCGCCTACAGCTTCGACAGCGGCCGCGCCGACCGGGCGCGCGCGGCGCTGGCCGACCGGATGTCGGATTGCACCGGGTTGCTTCTGGGCGGCTGAGCCCGGACGACCGTCTTTCCCCGCGCGGCCACTGGCCAATTCCGGTCAACCTTTCTAGATTGACCTCCGCAAGCCACGCGGACCCTGCCCCATGACCAAACCCACCGACAATCCCGCCGATCCGTTCAAGAAGGCGCTGGCCGAGGCCACCAAGGTCATGGCCGACGACCCCGATCTTGGCATCAGCTATTCGGTGGACCCGCCCGGTCTGACCGATGACGCGGTGCGGCTGCCGCAGGTCTCGCGCCGGATGACCCGCGACGAGGTGCTGCTGGCGCGCGGCACGGCCGACGCCTTCGCGCTGCGCCACAAGTATCACGACAGTGCCACCCATTCGCGCTATCGCCCGTCGGGGCAGATGGCGCGCGATCTTTACGAGGCGATGGAGATGGCCCGCTGCGAGGCGGTGGGCGCGCGCGTCATGCCCGGCACCGCCAGCAATATCGACGCGATGATCGGCGCCGAGGCCGCGAAGAAGGGCTATGCCCAGGCCCGCGAGGCGAGCGAAGTGCCGCTGCCGGTCGCGGCGGCCTATATGGTGCGCCATCTGGCGACCGGGCGCCCGCTGCCCAAGGGCGCCGATCAGGCCATGGAGCTGTGGCGCGGGTTCATCGAGGAGCAGGCGGGCGCGGCGCTTGACGGGCTCGACCATGCGCTGGCCGATCAGGCGGCCTTTGCGCGGCTGGCCCGCAAGGTGATCGCCGATCTGGGCTATGCCGATCAGCTGGGCGACGACCCCGACGCCGATCAGAACGACGACGAGGACAGCTCGGCCGAGACCGAGGAGGACGCGCCCGAGGAATATGGCGAGGAGGAGAGCCAAGACAGCGACGAGGCCGATGCCAGCCCCGAACAGTCCCAGGACGACCTGCAGGACGCGGCCCAGGCCCATGTCAATCCCGACGACATCAGCGACATGGAGATGGGCGAGGAAACCGAGCTGCCCGAGGGCGAGGCGCCGCTGGAACCTCCGCCGCCCGCGCCCCATTCCGAGGCCGATCCCGAATACAAGGTCTTCACCGCCACCTTCGACGAAGAGATCGGCGCCCAGGATCTGGCCGAACCGGCCGAACTGGAACGGCTGCGCGCCTATCTGGATCAGCAGCTCGACCCGCTGAAGGGCGCGGTCGGACGGCTGGCCAACAAGCTGCAGCGGCGGCTGCAGGCCCAGCAGAACCGCAGCTGGGAATTCGACCGCGAGGAAGGCATTCTCGATGCCGGACGGCTGGCCCGCGTCGTGGCCAATCCGACGACGCCGCTCAGCTTCAAGGTCGAGAAGGATACCGAGTTCCGCGATACGGTGGTGACGCTGCTGCTGGACAATTCCGGTTCGATGCGCGGGCGGCCGATCTCGATTGCCGCGATCTGCGCCGATGTGCTGGCGCGCACGCTGGAACGCTGTCAGGTCAAGGTCGAGATCCTGGGCTTTACCACCCGCGCCTGGAAGGGCGGGCAATCGCGCGAGCAATGGCTGGCCGAGGGCCGCCCGCAATCTCCCGGGCGGCTGAACGATCTGCGCCACATCATCTACAAGAATGCCGACGCGCCCTGGCGGCGGGCGCGCGAGAATCTGGGCCTGATGATGAAAGAGGGCCTGCTGAAGGAAAATATCGACGGCGAGGCGCTGGAATGGGCGCACAGGCGGATGCTGGGGCGGCCCGAGGCGCGCAAGATCCTGATGGTGATCTCGGACGGGGCGCCGGTCGACGATTCGACCCTGTCGGTCAATGCCGCCAACTATCTGGAAAAGCACCTGCGCGACGTGATCGCCATGGTCGAGCGCCGCAAGGCCGTCGAGCTGATCGCCATTGGCATCGGCCATGACGTGACGCGCTATTATCAGCGTGCCGTGACCATCACCGATGTCGAACAGCTGGCAGGCGCGATGACCGAACAGCTGGCCGCGCTGTTCGACAAGGACCCCCGCGCCCGCGCGCGCATGTTCGGGATCAGGAAGGCAAGCTAGATGTTCCAGAGCTTCGACAGCACCACCCGTCCCGAGGACGGCCCGGTCCGGCTGGCCCGCCTGCGCGAGGAAATGGCCCGCGAGGGGCTGGCAGGCTTTCTGGTGCCCCGCGCCGATGCCCATCAGGGCGAATATGTGGCGCCCCATGACGACCGGCTGGCCTGGCTGACGGGCTTCACCGGCTCGGCCGGGATCGCCTGCATCCTGATGGACCGCGCGGGCGTCTTCATCGACGGGCGCTACCGGGTGCAGGTCAAGGCGCAGGTCGATCTGGCGCATTTCACCCCCGTGCCCTGGCCCGAGACGAAACCCGGCGACTGGCTGAAAGCGGCGCTGCCGCAGGGCGGCGCGGTCGGGATCGATCCCTGGCTGCATACGCCCAAGGATCTGGACGCGCTGACCGAGGCGCTGGAAGGCACCCAGGTCGCAATCCGGGAAACGCCCAATCTGGTCGACCGGATCTGGGCCGACCAGCCCGCCCCGCCGCAAGGCCCGATCACGCCCTACCCGGAAGAGCTGGCGGGCGAGAGCCATGCCGACAAGCGCGCCCGGATCGGGCGGCTGCTGGCCGAGGCCGGCCAAAGTGCGGCCGTGCTGACCCTGCCCGATTCCATCGCCTGGCTGCTGAATGTCCGGGGCGCGGACATTCCCCGCAACCCGGTGCCCCATGCCTTCGCGATCCTGCATGATGACGGCCGGGTGACGCTTTATGCAGATCCCTCCAAGGTGACCGACGCGCTGAAGGCCCATCTGGGCCCCGAGATCACGTTGCGCCCCGCAGCCGCCTTTGGGCCGGGTCTGCGCAGCCTTCCGGGCAAGGTCCGGGTCGATCCGGCCTCGGCGCCCCTGTGGGTGCTGCGCCAGCTCGAGGATGCGGGCAGTGAGGTCGCGCTGGCCGACGATCCCTGCATCCTGCCCAAGGCGCGCAAGACCGCAGCCGAGCTGGCAGGCGCGCGCGCGGCTCATGCCCGCGACGCCGTCGCGATGATCGAGTTTCTGGCGTGGATCGACGCCGAAGCGCCCGGGGGCGGGCTGACCGAGATCGATGTGGTGCGCGGGCTGGAAGAGTTCCGCGCCGCGACCGGCAAGCTTCGCGACATCAGCTTCGAGACCATCGCGGGCGCCGGGCCGAACGGCGCCATCGTGCATTACCGGGTGACCGAGACCACCAACCGCCGCGTTGCGCCGGGCGATCTGCTGCTGGTCGATTCGGGCGCGCAATATCTCGACGGGACCACCGACATCACCCGTACCCTGGCCATCGGCCCGGTGCCCGAAGACGCGAAGGCGCCCTTTACCCGGGTGCTGAAGGGCATGATCGCAATCTCGCGGGCGCGGTTCCCCAGGGGGCTCGCGGGCCGCGATCTCGATGCGCTGGCGCGCAATGCGCTGTGGCAGGCCGGGCAGGATTACGACCATGGCACCGGCCATGGCGTCGGCGCCTATCTGTGTGTGCATGAGGGGCCGCAGCGCATCGCCCGGATCTCGACCGTGCCGCTGGAGCCCGGGATGATCCTGTCGAACGAGCCCGGCTATTACCGCGAAGGCGCCTTCGGCATCCGGATCGAGAACCTGATCGCGGTCGAGGAGGCCCCGGCGCTGACGGGCGGCGACGACCGGCGCATGCTGTCCTTCGAGACGCTGACCTGGGTGCCCATCGACCGCCGCCTGATCGCGCCCGAGATGCTGGATGCGGGCGAGCGCGCCTGGCTCAACGCCTATCACGCCGAGGTCGCGCACCGGGCCGGGCCGGATCTCTCGGACCGGGCGCGGGCCTGGCTGGTCGGGGCGACGCTGCCGATCTGACCGGCGGCCCGACCGGCCCCGTCCGACCGGGCAAAGAGACCGCGCGCCCGGCCGGAACTGGACAAGACAAAGCCAAGCATGACAGAACGGCGGCGCGAAACCTGCCGCCGCAAGGCATCCGACAGGAACGAGGGAGAACACGCATGTCCGACCATATCACGATCCACAAGGCCGAGGGGGCCTGGGTGGTCCGGGCCGGAGGCGCGGTGATCGCCGAAAGCCGGAACGCACTGGAACTGTCCGAGGGCAGCCTGAAGCCCGTGATCTACTTCCCGCGCGAGGATGTGGCGATGGCCTTCCTCGACCGCTCGGACAGCCGCACGACCTGCCCGCACAAGGGCGTGGCGAGCTACTTCACCCTGCGGGCAAAAAGCTACGACATCGAGGACGCGGCCTGGTCCTACGAGGACCCGAAACCCGGCCTCGAACGCATCGCGGGGCATCTGGCCTTTTATGCCGACAAGGTGACGGTCGAACAGCTTTAGGCCCGTCAGCCGCTCAGGAATGCTCCTCGGCGGCGGTCATCGCCAGCGCCCGCGAATAGGCGCGCAGCGCATCGACATGGAAAAGCGCGCCCATGAGCGCGGGCGCGCCCCCGTCGGCGGGGCGGGCCACTACCGGCACGAAGCTGTGGCCCCATTTCTCGAAATGCGGCAGCGCCTCGACCAGGGTCGCGTCCGCCTCGAACATCACCCCCTGCCCGATCAGGTCCGCGCAGGCCGCCTCTGACGGCGCTCCGGCGCTGTCCTTCGGGCGCATCAGCACGCCTGCGGTGAAGGCCGCCAGCAGATAGGATTGCGGCCCCGCCGCCAGCCGCTTGCCGCGCCGTTCCAGCTGGGTCAGGAAGAAGGACCGGTCGACGAGGCGGCTGGCCAAAGCGGTCGACAGCGACACCGCCACCATCACGGCAAGCCCGGTCTGCCAGTCGCCGGTCATCTCGAAGACGATCATCGTGGTCGAGATCGGCGCGCCCAGCACCGCCGCCGCGACCGCCCCCATCCCGGCCAGCGCATACAGCGTCTCGGCCCCCGAGACATTGGGAAAGGCCGCGGTCGCGACATAACCGAAGGCGAGCCCGGTCAAAGCCCCCACCATCAGCGAGGGCGAGAAGACGCCGCCCCCCATCCGCCCCGCCATGGTCAGCGACACGGCCACGCATTTCAGCAGGCAGAACACCACCGCCTCGTGAAAGACCAGCGTCCCCGTCAGTGCGGCCGAGGTGGTTTCATAGCCGACGCCGATGATATGCGGAAACCAGATCGCCATCGCCCCGAGGCCCAGCCCCGAGACCGCGGGCCGCAGCCAGCGCGGCATCCGGGTCTTGCGCTGGACCGCGTCGCCGATCCCCTCGGCCCAGAAGATCGACCGCATCAGGATCACCGCGACCAGACCGCAGACCAGCCCCAGCAGCAGAAAGGCGGGCAGTTCGCCATAGAAGGCCAGCCGGTCGTCCTGCGGCAGGGTGAATTCCGGCACCCCGCCGAATTCAAGCCGGTTGATGACCGTGCCCGCCACCGCCGCCACGGTGATCGGCGCGAAGGCATGGACCGCGAAATGCCGCAAGACGACCTCGAGCGCGAAGAGCGTGCCCGCGATCGGCGCGTTGAACGAGGCCGAGACGGCGGCCGCGACGGCGCAGCCCAGAAGGTCGCGCCCGGTGATGCCGTCGGCATGGATCCGGTTCGACACCCAGGTCGCGACCACGCCCGCCATATGCACCACCGGCCCCTCGCGCCCGGTCGAGCCGCCAGAGGACAGCGTGATCAGCGAGGCCAGCGCCGAGGCGATCCCCGCCTTGACCTCGACCCGGCCCTCGTTCAGCGCCGCGCCCTCGATGACATCGGCAACCGAGCGCACCCGCGCATCGGGGGTAAAGCGGTGCAGCACAAGCCCCACCACCAGCCCGCCGCAGGCCGGGATCAGCAGGATCCAGGCCCAATGCACGGTCTCGGCAAGGCTGTGCAGCCGGTGCGGGTCCTCGACGCCGTAAAGCGCGCTTTGCAGGGCGTCGATCGCCAGACGGAACCCCAGCGCCGCGAATCCCGCCGCCACGCCGATGGCCGCGGCAATGAACCAGAATTGGACCTGGGTCGGCCCATGGACGCGCAGCACACGCATTGCGTCATTCAACAGGCGGAAAAAGCCACCGAGAGTTGTCGATTTCCGCCTTTTCACCCCGTCCCGCCCGGCATTTCGCCTCTTTTGGCCGCGTAGATTTGCCGAGGCTTTTCCCGGCCGCCGCTCTCGCCTAGGGTGCCCGCCGCTGGAACCGTATGGAGTACCCCGATGTCGAAACCGGACGCCCTCACCGCTCTCGGGGAAATGCTAGGCGATCGCTTCAGCCGCTCCAAGTCCGATCTGGATCTTCACGGACGGAACGAGACCTATTTCCCGCTTCTGCCGCCCGACGCCGTCGTCTATCCCGAGACGACCGAAGAGGTCGCAAAGATCGTGCGGATCTGCGCCGCGCACGGGGTGCCGCTGACCGGCTGGGGCCGGGGCACGTCGCTGGAAGGGCACGCGCTGGCGCTGAAGGGCGGGATCTCGGTCGATTTCAGTCGGATGAACCGGGTGCTGAAGGTGCATCCCGAGGACATGGATGTCGTGGTTCAGCCCGGGCTGACCCGCGAGGAACTGAACCGCGAGCTGCGCGCGACCGGGCTGTTCTTCCCGGTCGATCCCGGCGCCAATGCCTCGCTGGGCGGTATGGCCTCGACCCGGGCCTCGGGCACCACGGCGGTGCGCTACGGCACCATGCGCGAGAACGTCCTGGGGCTTGAGGTCGTGCTGGCGGACGGGCGGGTGATCCGCACCGGGACGCGGGCGCGCAAATCGGCGGCGGGTTACGACCTGACCGGGCTGTTCGTGGGCGCGGAAGGCACGCTGGGGCTCATCACCGAACTGACGCTGAAACTGCATGGCCAGCCCGAGGCGATTTCGGCCGCGGTCTGCGCCTTCGACGAAATCGGCCCGGCCGTCGATACCGTGATCCAGACCATACAGCTGGGTATTCCGATGGCCCGGATCGAATTCGTCGATGCCGCGACCGCCGCCGCCTTCAACTCCTATGCGGGCGCCGAGATGCCCGAGAAACCGCATCTGATGATCGAGTTCCACGGGTCGGCCTCGGCAGTGGCGGAACAGGCCGAGAGCTTCGGTCAGATCGTCGCCGACAATGGCGGGGACGGGTTCAGCTGGTCGTCGCGTCCCGAGGACCGCACCGCCCTCTGGACCATGCGGCACAACGCCTATTACGCCTGTCTGGGGCTGCGCCCCGGCGCCACCGCGCTGGTCACCGACATGTGCGTGCCGATCTCGCGCCTGGCCGAGGCGGTGGAAGAGACCCGCGCCGACATCGCCCGATCCTCGATCCCCGGGCCGATCCTCGGCCATGTGGGCGACGGCAACTTCCACGCGATCCTGCTGGTCGAGCCCGGCAACGAGGCCGAACTGGCCGAGGCCAAGGCGCTGTCCCACCGCATGGTCGAGCGGGCGCTGCGCCTGGGGGGCACGGTCACCGGCGAACATGGCATCGGCATGGGCAAGCTCGGCTACATGGAAGAAGAACACGGCCAGGCCTGGGGCGTGATGGGCGAGATCAAGCGCGCCCTCGACCCCTCGGCGCTGATGAACCCCGGCAAGATGGTGCCCGGGAACTGACCAACCGCCCCTCGGGCAACGGGGTCCGGCCCCCGCCGCCCACAGGCGCGGGGCCGCCCCTTGCGCGGCCCCCGGCGCAACGGACAGACAGGCCCCGATGGCAGGCGGTGCCCCGCCCGGACGGCCTTGCGAAACGCAGCGATCCGCCTTTCCGCACTGGTGCCGATGAGGTTTTGCCGCTACACTGCCCATCAGACCCGGAAAACGGGCATTGACAGAGGCTGATCGAGGCAGTGGCCCATGACGGAGATGGTCTATGGCACCGCGCCCATTCGGGCGGGTGAACCCGTCCTGCCGCGCTGGTGGCGGACGGTAGACAAGTGGGCGATGTCCTGCGTGCTGCTGCTGTTCGGCGTGGGCATGCTGCTGGGCCTTGCGGCCTCGCCGCCGCTGGCCGAGAAAAACGGCTTTCCGCCCTTCTATTACGTGGAACGGCAGGCGGTCTATGGCGGGCTCGCGCTGTGCACGATGCTGATCGTCTCGATGTTCTCGCCGACACAGGTGCGGCGGCTCGGGGTCATCGGCTGCGGTGTGGCTCTGCTGGCGCTGGTCTTCCTGCCGGTCTTCGGCACCGATTTCGGCAAGGGCGCGGTGCGCTGGTATTCGCTGGGGTTCGGCTCGGTCCAGCCGTCGGAATTTCTCAAGCCCGGCTTCATCATCCTCACCGCCTGGCTGATGGCCGCGGCCCAGGAGGTCGAGGGCCCGCCCGGCAAGACCATGTCGCTGGCGCTGGCCGTGGTCGTCGTGAGCTTCCTGGCGCTGCAGCCCGATTTCGGGCAGGCGGCGCTGATCCTCTTCGCCTGGGGGGTGATGTATTTCGTGGCAGGCGCCCCCTTCATGATCCTGGTGGCGGTAGCCGGGGCCGTCGTCTTCGCGGGCACCGTCGCCTATGAGAATTCGGACCACTTCGCGCGCCGGATCGACGGCTTCCTGAACCCCGAGATCGACCCGCGCACCCAGCTGGGCTATGCCACCAACGCGATCCGCGAGGGCGGCTTCTTCGGCGTCGGCGTGGGCGAGGGCCAGGTCAAGTGGTCGCTGCCCGACGCGCATACCGACTTCATCATCGCGGTCGCGGCCGAGGAATACGGCCTGGTGCTGGTCGCGGTCATCATCGCGCTTTACTGCGCCATCGTGATCCGGTCGCTCTTCCGGCTGCTGAAAGAGCGCGATCCCTTCATCCGCATCGCGGGCACAGGGCTCGCCTGCACTTTCGGGGTGCAGGCGCTGATCAACATGGGCGTCGCGGTCAAGTTGTTGCCCGCCAAGGGCATGACCCTGCCCTTCGTCAGCTATGGGGGCTCGTCGCTGATCGCGGGGGGCATCATGGTCGGCATGCTGCTGGCGCTGACCCGCAACCGGCCCCAGGGCGAAATCACCGACCTTCTGCGCCGGAGGACCCGCGAATGAGCGCCCCGCTTCTGGTCATCGCTGCCGGGGGCACCGGCGGGCACATGTTCCCGGCCCAGGCCCTGGCCGAGACGATGCTGGCGCGCGGCTGGCGCGTGAAGCTGTCGACCGATGCGCGCGGCGCGCGCTATGCGGGCGGCTTTCCGGGCGCGGTCGAGATCGAGACCATCGCCGCCGACAGCCCCGACCGGGGCGGTCTTGTGGCACGCGCGGCCTCGCCCCTCCGGCTGGGCGCGGGCGTCGCGGCGATGCTGTGGCGGATGCTGCGCGACAAGCCCGCCGTCGTCGCGGGCTTTGGCGGCTATCCGTCCTTCCCGGCCCTGACGGCGGCGACGCTGCTGAAACGCCCGCGGATGATCCACGAACAGAACGGCGTGCTGGGCAAGGTCAACCGGCTGTTCGCGCCCAAGGTCCATGCGGTCGCCTGCGGGGTCTGGCCGACCGATCTGCCCGAGGGCGTCGAGGCCTTCCATACCGGCAACCCGATCCGGGCCGCCGTGCGCGAACGCGCGGGCGCCCCCTATATCCCGCCCGGCGACTATCCGATGAGCCTTGTGGCCATCGGCGGCAGCCAGGGCGCACGGGCGCTGTCGGACAGCGTGCCCGCGGCCATCGCCGCCCTGCCCGCCGAGATGCGCGGCTATCTGAGGGTGTCGCATCAGGCCCGCGAGGAGGATGTGGACCGCGTGGTGGCGGCCTATGACGCCGCGGGCGTCACGGCCGAGGTCCGGCCCTTTTTCGACGACATTCCCGCCCGGCTGGCCGAGGCGCAGCTGGTGATCAGCCGCTCGGGCGCCTCGTCGGTGGCCGATATCTCGGCCATCGGGCGGCCCGCGATCCTGATCCCCTACCCGCATGCCGCGGGCGATCACCAGACCGCCAATGCGCGGGGCCTGGTCGCGGCGGGGGCCGCGATCCTGATCCCGGAATCCGCGCTTGACCCGGTCGCGCTTTCAGACCAGATCGCCACGGTTCTGGGCCAGCCCAAGGGAGCGATGCAGATGGCCGTGGCGGCGATGCGCTGCGGCAAACCCGATGCCGTCGACGGGCTGGCCGAGATCGTCGAGGCGCTGGGCGGAGAAGGAAAATGATGAACGCGGCGACAAAGCTGCCGACCGATGTGGGGCCGATCCATTTCGTCGGAATCGGAGGCATCGGCATGTCGGGCATTGCCGAGGTGCTGTTGAACCTCGGCTACCGGGTGCAGGGCTCGGACCTGAAATCGAGCAAGATCACCGACCGGCTGGCGGGCTTGGGCGCGACCGTCTTCGAGGGCCAGCGCGAGGAGAACCTGGAAAACGCCGAGGTCGTGGTCATTTCCTCGGCCATCAAGCCCGGCAACCCCGAGCTTGACGCGGCGCGGCGGCGCGGCCTGCCCATCGTGCGCCGGGCCGAGATGCTGGCCGAGCTGATGCGGCTGAAATCGAACGTCGCGATCGCGGGCACCCATGGCAAGACCACCACGACGACGATGGTGGCGACGCTTCTCGATGCGGGCGGGCTCGATCCGACCGTCATCAATGGCGGCATCATCCATGCCTATGGCTCGAACGCCCGGATGGGCGCGGGCGAATGGATGGTGGTCGAGGCCGACGAATCCGACGGCACCTTCAACCGCCTGCCCGCGACCATCGCGGTGGTGACCAATATCGACCCCGAACACATGGAGCACTGGGGCAGCTTCGAGGCGCTGCGGCAGGGCTTTTACGACTTCGTGTCGAACATCCCGTTCTACGGGCTGGCGGTCTGCTGCACCGATCATCCCGAGGTTCAGGCGCTGGTCGGCCGGGTGACCGACCGCAAGGTGGTGACCTTCGGCTTCAACGCCCAGGCCGATGTGCGCGCGGTGAACCTGCGCTATCGCGCGGGCCAGGCCGAATTCGACATCGCGCTGCAGACCGAGGACATGCTGATCGAGGGCTGCACGCTGCCGATGCCCGGCGATCACAACGTGTCGAACGCGCTGGGCGCGGTGGCGGTCGCCCGCCATCTGGGGCTGAAGGCCGACGAGATCCGCAGTGCGTTGGCGGCCTTCGGCGGCGTCAACCGGCGCTTTACCAAGGTGGGCGAGGCCAACGGGATCGCCGTCATCGACGATTACGGCCACCACCCGGTGGAAATCGCCGCCGTGCTGAAAGCCGCGCGGCAAGCGACGGAAGGGCGCGTCATCGCCGTACATCAACCGCACCGCTACACGCGGCTGCATTCGCTGTTCGACGATTTCTGCACCTGTTTCAACGAGGCCGATGTGGTGGGCATTGCCGAAGTCTATGGCGCGGGCGAGGACCCGATTGCGGGCGCGACCCGCGACGATCTGGTCGCCGGGCTGATCCGGCACGGCCATCGCCATGCCCGGGCCATCCTTTGCGAAGACGATCTTGAACGGCTGGTGCGCGAGCAGGCCGGGCCGGGCGACATGGTGGTCTGCCTCGGCGCCGGCACGATCAGCGCCTGGGCCAACAACCTGCCCGCGCGGCTGAAAGGATAAGGGAGCGGACGGAGCGGCATGATTCCCTATCTGGTCATAGCAATCTGCGGCGCGGCGCTGGTGGCGGGCGTGCTGGGCCTGCGGGCGCTGAGGCGCACCTCGCCCTCGATCACCGCGGCGGTGCTGCTGACGGCGGCGGCGGTCGCGGTCTCGCTGGTTCCGACCGGCGATCTCTTCGGGCCCGAGGCCGCCTTGGCCGGACCGTTCCGCGAATCCGCCACGTTGCTGGTCGACCTGCCCGCGGGCATCGGCGGCGCGCTCGGGGCACTCTCGGGCGACAACCGGTCCGAAGGCGGCGCAGAATGATCGCGCGCAGGGTCAGGGGCCGCACCGTCCCGGCCCGTCCGTCCGGCCCGCCTCCCGCCGCGCGCGCGACCGGCGGCACGCCATCCGCCAGTCGCCCCGCCAGACCTTGCCACCGGGCCCGGCCCGACGGTCCCGCCACCCCGGTCCGAAAGGCCCTGACATGACCCTCTCGCTGGTTCTGGCCTGTCTCTGGGTGCTGGTCGCGACCGTGGTCGGCCTTTTGCCCGAAAAGTTCCACTGGCCCGGCGCCTATGCCCTGATCGCCACCGGCATCCCGCTGGTGGGCTTCGTGACCTACCAGAGCGGCCCGGTCTGGGGGCTCATCGCCCTGGCGGCGGGGGTGTCGATCCTGCGCTGGCCGCTGATCTATCTGGGCCGCAGCCTGACCAAGCGCAGGCGCAGCCATTCGGGCGAATGACCGGGCCGACGCTCCTGCTAGCCTATGCCAGTTGGGCCGTCGGTCCCGTCGTCGCCTATGCAGCACTCGGCCACGGGCTGAAGCGCAGCGCCATCGGGTTCACCGTTCTGTTCGGCCTTTACACCACCGCCGTCTGGCTGATCTGGGGCGGCCTGCTGCTTCAGAAGGCCAGCGGCGGCGGCGGTCTCGCCCCGATCGCGGTGCTGGCGCCCTGGGGGGGCGTTGCGGTGCTGTCGGCGCTGTTATATGCGCTCGGCGCATGGATCGGAGACAGCGAATGACCCCAATGCCCGCGACCCGCGGCACGCTGACCCCCGGCCGGAGCCTGGCCGAGCTGACCTGGCTGCGCGTCGGCGGCCC
Organism: Rhodovulum sp. BSW8; assembly: GCF_003314725.1. Taxonomy (NCBI): domain Bacteria; kingdom Pseudomonadati; phylum Pseudomonadota; class Alphaproteobacteria; order Rhodobacterales; family Paracoccaceae; genus Rhodovulum; species Rhodovulum sp. BSW8. The sequence goes on along the minus strand of NZ_QNVX01000004.1, from coordinate 91,205 downwards.
GGCCGACTGGCTGTTCCAGCCCGCCGATATCGAGGATCTGGCCGCCTTCCTTGCCGCCCTGCCACCCGAGATGCCGGTCTTTCCGATGGGCGTGGGCTCGAACCTGATCGTGCGCGACGGCGGGCTCCGGGGGGTGGTGATCCGGCTCGGCCGCGGCTTCAACGCGATCTCGGTCGCGGACGGACAGGTGACGGCCGGGGCCGCGGCGCTCGATTCCTTCGTGGCGCGTCAGGCGGCGGCAGCGGGGGTCGACCTGAGCTTCCTGCGCACGATTCCGGGCGCCATCGGCGGCGCCGTTCGGATGAATGCGGGCTGTTATGGGCGCTATCTCGCCGATGTCTTCGTCTCGGCCCGCGCGGTCACGCGCCAGGGCGAGATCGTGACGCTGACGGCCGAAGACCTGAACTTCCGCTACCGCCAGACCGACCTGCCCGAGGGCTGGGTCATCGCCGAAGCCGTGCTGGCCGGGCCCCCGGGCGATCCCGAGGCGCTGGCGGCGCGAATGGCCGACCAGCTTGCGCGCCGCGACGCCTCGCAGCCGACCAAAGAGCGGACCGCCGGATCGACCTTCCGCAACCCCGCGGGCTTCAGTTCGACCGGTGCGGCAGATGACACCCACGAGCTGAAAGCCTGGAGCCTGATCGATGCTGCGGGCTTAAGGGGACTTCGCAAGGGCGGCGCGCAAATATCTGAAAAGCATTCGAATTTCCTGATCAACACCGGCGGCGCAACGGCCGCGGATCTGGAAGGGCTTGGCGAGGACGTCCGAAAAAGGGTTTTTCAATCCTCGGGAATACAGCTAGAATGGGAGGTACTGAGGGTCGGCGAACCGGCCCCGGTCAAACCATAAGCGCGCGGAGCGAAAAGGCCCGCGCAACACGAGGCAGCACCAGTGGCGGGCGAGTCGAGCAGGACAGCCCCCCGTGTGGCGGTATTGATGGGTGGCCCCTCGTCGGAACGCGAGGTGTCGCTGTCGTCCGGGCGCGAATGCGCCATCGCCCTGCGAGGGGAAGGCTTCGACGTGATCGAGGTGGATGCCGGGCAGGACCTGCCCGAGCAGCTTCGTGCGTCTGCGCCCGACGTCGTCTTCAATGCATTGCATGGCCGCTGGGGCGAAGATGGCTGCGTCCAGGGCCTGCTGGAATGGCTGCGCCTTCCCTATACCCATTCGGGCGTGCTGGCCTCGGCTCTGGCGATGGACAAGCAGCGCTCGAAAGAGGCCTATCGCGCCGCCGGGCTGCCGGTGGTCGAAAGCCGCCTGGCCAGCAAGGCCGAAGTTTCCGCGCGCCATGTCATCGCGCCTCCCTATGTGGTCAAGCCCAACAACGAGGGCTCGTCGGTCGGTATCCATATCGTCCATGAGGCCGCCAACGCGCCGCCCCAGCTTGGCGCCGAGATGCCCGAGGTCGTCATGGTCGAAAGCTATGCGCCGGGCCGCGAACTGACGACCACGGTGATGGGCGACCGGGCGCTGACCGTGACCGACATCCTGACCGACGGCTGGTACGACTATCACGCCAAATACGCGCAGGGCGGATCGCGCCATGTGGTGCCCGCCGATCTGCCGGCCGAGGTCTTCGAGGCCTGTCTCGACTTCGCGCTGCGCGCCCATGCCGCGCTGGGCTGCCGGGGCGTCAGCCGCACCGATTTCCGCTGGGACGACAGCCGCGGGCTCGACGGGCTGATCCTGCTGGAAACCAATACCCAACCCGGGATGACCCCCACCTCGCTGGCGCCCGAACAGGCCGCGCAATGCGGGATTTCCTTCGGTCAGCTGTGCCGCTGGCTGGTGGAGGACGCCTCATGCGACCGCTGAGCCCGCCCGCGTTCCGCGATCCCGCACCGTCGCGCTGGGCCTATCGCGCCCAGCGGCTGTGGCTGACGCCCTTCGTCCGCAAGGCGGTGCTGAAGGGGCTGCCGCTGGTGGTGCTGGCCGCGATCCCCACGATCTGGCTGGCCGATGCCGACCGCCGCGCCGCCATCGGCGACGGCCTCGCCGAGATCCGCCGGGACATCGAGACCCGGCCCGAATTCATGGTCAAGCTGCTGGTGATCGAGGGCGCCTCGGCGCCGATCGACCGCGAGATCCGCGCCACCGTGCCGCTGAACCTGCCCGCTTCGTCCTTCGATCTGGACCTCGAGGCGATGCGGCAGGCGGTCACCGCGCTCGATGCCGTGAAATCGGCCGAGCTGCGGATCCGGTCCGGCGGCGTGCTGGAAATGAAGATCCAGCAGCGCGAGGCGGCGCTTGTCTGGCGCAGCCGCGACGGGCTGAGCCTGCTCGATGCCGGCGGCCGCCGCGTTGCCGCGCTCGACAGCCGCGAATCCCGCGCCGACCTGCCCCTGATCGCGGGCGATGGCGCCGAGACCGCGGCGCCCGAGGCGGTGGCGCTGTTCGCCGCCGCCGCGCCGATTTCCGAACGGGTGCGCGGGCTGGTGCGCATGGGCGAGCGCCGCTGGGACGTGGTTCTGGACCGCGACCAGCGCATCCTTCTGCCCGAAACCGGCGCGGTCGCGGCGCTGGAACGGGTGATCGCGCTTGAGGACGTGTCGGGCATGCTGGCGCGCGACATCGTCGCGGTCGACCTGCGCAACCCGTCGCGGCCGACGCTGAGGCTGGCGCCGGCCGCCATCGAAGACTTCCGGAAAATCCAGACAACACAGGCAGGAGCGGTGAATTGATGACGGACCTCTATCACTCGCAGCGGGCGATGCGGCGGATGCGCAAGCTGGCGATGGACCGGGGCGTGATCGCCATCCTCGACGTGGGCAGTTCGAAGGTCGCCTGTCTGGTGCTGCGCTTCGACGGCATTGCGCCGCGCGGCGGGGTCGAACAGATGGGCGCGCTGGCCGGGCAGTCGCGGTTCCGGGTGATCGGCGCCGCCACCACCCGCTCGCGCGGGATCCGCTTTGGCGAGATCCACGGCATGAACGAGGCCGAACGCGCGATCCGCACGGCGCTGCAGGCCGCCCAGAAGATGGCGCAGGTGCGCGTCGATCAGGTGATCGCCTGCTTCTCGGGCGGCGAGCCGCGGTCCTACGGGCTCGACGGTCAGGTCACCGTGCTGGACGATGCGGTCGCCGAACAGGACGTCGCCCGGGTGCTGGCCGCCTGCGACATGCCCGAGATTGGCGCGAACCGCGAGGTGCTGCATGCCCAGCCGGTGAATTTCGCGCTGGACCACCGCTCGGGCCTTGTCGATCCGCGCGGCCAGGTCGGCCACCGGCTGGCCTGCGACATGCATATGCTGACAGTCGATGGCGGCGCGGTGCAGAACCTCGTCCATTGCATCAAGCGCTGCGATCTGGAACCCGCCGGGCTGGCCTCGTCGGCCTATGCCGCGGGCATCTCGGCGCTGGTCGAGGATGAACAGGAACTTGGCGCGGCCTGCATCGATCTGGGCGGCGGCGCGACCGGCATCTCGGTCTTCATCAAGAAGCACATGATCTATGCCGACAGCGTGCGCATGGGCGGCGAGCACGTGACCTCGGACATCTCGAAGGGGCTGCATGTGCCGCTGTCGACGGCCGAGCGGATCAAGACGCTTTACGGCGGCGTGGTCGCGACCGGCATGGACGACCGCGAGATGATCGATCTGGGCGGCGACAGCGGCGATTACGAGACCGACACCCGCTCGGTCAGCCGGGCCGAGCTGATCGGGATCATGCGTCCCAGGGTCGAGGAGATCCTCGAAGAGGTGCGCGCGCGGCTCGACGCCGCGGGCTTCGAGCATCTGCCGAGCCAGCGGATCGTCTTGACCGGGGGCGGCAGCCAGATCCCCGGGCTCGACGGGCTGGCCGCGCGAATCCTCGGCAACCAGGTCCGGCTCGGCCGGCCGCTTCGCGTGCACGGGCTGCCGCAATCGGCGACCGGCCCAGGATTCGCGGCGCTGGTGGGACTGTGCCTTTTCGCCGCGCAGCCGCAGGACGAATGGTGGGATTTCGAGATGCCGATGGATCGGTATCCGGCCCGGTCGCTGAAAAGGGCCGTCAGATGGTTCAAGGAAAACTGGTGACCGCAAGATATCGCGCCATCGGCAAAATCTCGCGGACAGATGTCAAGCCGCATATGGATTTTGTGGTATTAAAGCGTTTTTTCCGTGACGATCACGCACTAGTTGCGTAGGATAAGACTAGATTTTGCGTAGAACGGCCCCCGGGCCACAAAGAAAACAGCAGGCGGACCAAAACCTATGGCACTAAACCTCACCATGCCTGAGCAGGAAGAGCTCAAGCCGCGGATCACGGTGTTCGGCGTCGGTGGCGCCGGGGGCAACGCCGTCAACAACATGATCGAGAAGCGTCTGGAAGGCGTCGAGTTCGTGGTGGCGAACACCGATGCCCAGGCGCTTCAGCAATCGAATGCGCAGGCCCGGATCCAGATGGGCGTGAAGGTGACCGAGGGTCTCGGCGCCGGGGCCCGTCCGACGGTGGGCGCGGCCGCGGCCGAGGAATCGATCGAGCAGATCGTCGATCATCTGGCGGGCGCGCATATGTGCTTCATCACCGCCGGGATGGGCGGCGGCACCGGCACCGGCGCCGCCCCGATCATCGCCCAGGCCGCGCGCGAGCTGGGGGTTCTGACCGTCGGCGTGGTGACCAAGCCCTTCCAGTTCGAGGGCTCCAAGCGGATGCGTCAGGCCGAGGACGGCGTCGAGAACCTGCAGAAGGTCGTCGACACGCTGATCATCATCCCCAACCAGAACCTGTTCCGGCTGGCCAACGAAAAGACCACCTTCACCGAGGCCTTCTCTTTGGCCGATGACGTGCTCTATCAGGGTGTGAAGGGCGTGACCGACCTGATGGTCCGTCCGGGCCTGATCAACCTCGACTTCGCCGACGTGCGCGCGGTGATGGACGAGATGGGCAAGGCGATGATGGGCACCGGCGAGGCCGATGGCGAGGATCGCGCGATCCAGGCCGCCGAAGCCGCGATCGCCAACCCGCTGCTGGACGAAATCAGCCTGAACGGCGCCAAGGGTGTGCTGATCAACATCACCGGCGGCTACGACCTGACGCTGTTCGAACTGGACGAGGCGGCGAACCGCATCCGCGACGTGGTCGATCCCGATGCCAACATCATCGTCGGCTCGACCCTCGATCCGGACATGGACGGGCGGATGCGCGTCTCGGTCGTGGCGACCGGCATCGACGCCGCCGCGCGGACCGAGGATATCCCGCTGCCGCGGCGCCCGATGCGCGAGCCGCTGCGCCGCGCCGAGGTGCAGGACGCCCCGGCGGCCGCCCAGCCCGCTCATGTGCAGGCGCCCGCCCCGGCCCAGCGTCCGGCCGCCGCGGCCGTCGCCCGCGAGCCTTTGGTGCAGGAGCCGGTCGAAGAGCCCTCGCTTTTCTCGGGCTTCGATCCGGCCAATGCCGGGTCGAGCGTCGAGGATCTGGTCGAAACCGCCCGCGGCGGTGCCGATCTGCCTCCGCCCGCCTACCAGCCGGCCGAGGAGCCCGAAGCGGAGAGCTTCGTCGCGCCGCGTCCGCGGTCTCCGGGCGAGCCGACCCCCGAGACGCTGGCCCGTCTGCGCGCAGCCGTCGCCAAGACCCCGGCCCGCCAGCCGGTTCAGGCCACGATGACCGCGGCTCAGCAGGACGATCCGCGCGGCGACAAGGGCCGGTTCGGCATCGGGTCGCTCATCAACCGGATGTCGGGCCATGCGCCGGAGCAACCCGAGCGGAGCCCCCACACCTACCGCCAGCAGCCTCCGCTTTATAGCCGCGGGCCTGCGGCCTATCAGGAAGAAGAGGATCTGGACCCCGATCAGGAACGGATCGAGATCCCGGCCTTCCTGCGGCGTCAGGCGAACTGACCGCCGCCCTCCCGGGGGGCGCCAGGGGCGCAGCTCCGCAGATCGCGGGACAGGGGCCGGTTCGCCGGCCCCGTTTTCGTTTCGCCCGCTCGCGTGTTCGTGCGGACGTGACGCAACGTCGGATTTAGGCCCGCCATCGGAGGTGCAGAATTTTCCATTTCATTTCAAGTCCCTGCAAGGCAGGCGAGTTCCCGCCGACCGGGCCGGGCCGTTGTTTCAGACCGTTGCAATGTTTGAATTGAGCAGACCGGGGCGGGCCTCTACATCCAAGATGCCGGGACGTGCGAAGCCCGGATCAACCGAGAGCAGGTCCGAAATGCAGACGACGCTGAAATCCCCGATCACCTTCACGGGCACCGGCCTTCACACCGGGCGTCCGGTGCGCCTGACGATCCATCCTGCCTCTGCCGAATACGGGTTGTGGTTCCGCCGCACCGATATCGACGGGCCCGATGCGCTGATCCCGGCGCGCTGGGATGCGGTCGAGCCGTCGCGGCTCTGCACCAAGCTGGCCAATGGCCGGGCCTCGGTGATGACGGTCGAACACCTGATGGCGGCGCTTGCCGGTTGCGGCGTGCACAACGCCCTGATCGAGATCGACGGCCCCGAAGTGCCGGTGATGGACGGATCCTCCGCGCCCTTCGTGCAGGGCATCCTGTCGCGCGGCCTGCGTCGTCTGGCCGCGCCAGTCCGGGTGCTGCGCGTCCTCGAACATGTCGAGGTGTCCGAAGGCGAGGCCCGGGCCAGCCTCGGCCCAGCCGAGACGCTGGAAATCGACTTCGAGATCACCTTCGCCGATACCGCCATCGGCCATCAGGCCCGGCGGCTGAACATGGCCAATGGCGCTTTCGTGCGCGAGCTGTGCGACAGCCGCACCTTCTGCCGCAACGCCGATGTCGAGGCGATGCGCGCGGCCGGTCTGGCGCTCGGCGGCACCTTCGACAACGCGGTCGTGTTCGATGGCGACAAGGTCCTGAGCCCCGGCGGGCTGCGCCATCGCGACGAGCCCGTGCGCCACAAGATGCTGGATGCACTGGGCGATCTCGCGCTTGCGGGCGCCCCGATCCTTGGACGTTATCGCGGCGAACGCGCCGGGCACGCGCTGACCAACCGGCTTTTGCGCACGCTCTTTTCGCAGCCGGGGGCGTTCCGGCTGGAAACCTGTTCGCCCGACCAGGGCGCGGTCCTGCCCGGCTTCGGCGTCAATTCCGCCGATCTGAAGGCCGTTGCCTGAGCGCTGCAGTTTCCGCGCCAAAGGCGTTTTGCACCGGATTTTTCTGTGCTAGGACAGCCCCAAGGCCCGGAAGGAGTGCGCATCAAGCACCGGTCGCGGGCAGCGTTTGAGGACGGGGTAACGGGCAGATGGCGACAGGTAGCAGGCGCATCGGAGCGGTAGCGGCAATCTTGGTGCTTTCGCTTACGGCGGCCTGCGATCCGATCGGATCGCGCAAGCCGCCGCCGCTCGAATCCTATGACGCGCCCACCATCTTCCAGATGGCCGAGACCAAGCTCGAGAAGGACCGCGACCTTGAAGAGGCCGCGCGTCTTTACGGCGAGGTCGAGCGGCTGTTCCCCTATTCCGAATGGGCCAAGCGCGCGCTCATCATGCAGGCCTATACCTATCATCAGGCCAAGGATTACGAGAACGCCCGCGCCTCGTCGCAGCGCTATATCGACTTTTATCCGGCCGACGAGGATGCGGCCTATGCCCAGTATCTGCTGGCGCTGAGCTATTACGACCAGATCGACCTCGTGGGCCGCGACCAGGGGCTGACCTTCCAGGCGCTGCAGGCGCTTCGGACCGTGATCGAGCGCTATCCCGACAGCGAATATGCCCAGTCCGCGATCCTCAAATTCGACCTCGCCTTCAACCATCTGGCGGCGAAAGAGATGGAAGTCGGCCGTTTCTATCTGAAAAGAAAGAATTATTCGGCGGCCGTGAATCGGTTCCGCGTGGTGGTCGAGGACTTCCAGACCACCACCCATACCGCCGAGGCGCTCTACCGGCTGATCGAAGCCTATCTGGCGCTCGGGCTCGACAGCGAGGCGCAGACGGCCGGTGCGATCCTCGGTCACAACTTCCAGAGCACTGACTGGTACGCGGACGGCTACAAGCTGCTGCAGGCCAAGGGGCTGGAACCCGAGGCCAAGGGCGACGGCTGGCTCAGCACGATCTACCGGCAGATGATCAAGGGCGAGTGGCTCTGATCCGAGCGCGGGACCTGGGGTGATGCTGCGCAGTCTCGACATCCGGGACATGCTGATCATCGACCGGCTGGAGCTAGCGTTCCGGCCGGGGCTGAACGTGCTGACCGGCGAGACCGGCGCCGGCAAGTCGATCCTGCTCGATTCCCTGGGCTTCGTTCTGGGCTGGCGCGGCCGCGCCGATCTGGTGCGCACCGGCGCCGCCCAGGGCGAGGTGGTGGCGGTGTTCGAGTTGCCCGCCGGACACCCGGCGCGCGAGGTTCTGGCCGAGGCCGGGCTCGAGGCCGGGGACGAGCTGATCCTGCGCCGGGTCAACAGCGCCGAGGGCCGCAAGACCGCCTGGGTCAACGACCGCCGGGTCTCGGGCGAGGTGCTGCGCGCGTTGTCGGACACGCTGGTCGAGCTGCATGGCCAGCAGGACGACCGGGGGCTTCTCAACCCACGCGGCCACCGCCAGCTGCTGGACGCCTTCGGAGGGCTCGACGCGCAACTTGACGCGGTGCGGGCCGCCTGGCGCGCCCGGTCGCGCGCCGAGCGCGCGGTCGCCGAGGCCGAAGCGCGGCTGGCCGCGCTCCGCGCCGAAGAGGATTTCCTGCGCCACGCGGTCGCGGAGATGACCGAGCTGTCGCCCTTGACCGGCGAAGAGGCCGAACTCGACGCCCGCCGCCGGACCATGCAAGCAGCCGAGCGCATTCGTGAGGATATTACCCGTGCCCATGCCGCCCTGGGCCCCGGAGAGGGCGCCGAGGGACGGATGGGCGACGCGCTCCGCTGGCTCGAAGGCGCGGCCGACAGGGCCGAGGGACGGCTCGACACGCCGCTCGCCGCGCTCTCGCGCGCGCTGATCGAGCTGGGCGAGGCGGTGCAGGGCGTAGAGGACTGTCTTGAGGCGCTCGACTTCGACCCGGGCGCGTTGGAAGCGGCCGAAGAGCGGCTCTTCGCGATCCGGGCGCTGGCGCGCAAGCATGGCGTGCTGCCCGACGACCTGGGGCGTTTTGCCGAAGACCTGCAGACCCGGCTGGCGGCACTCGACGCCGGAGAGGGCGATCTGGCCGGGCAGCGGCGCGCGGCAGAGACCGCGCGGGCGGCCTTTGACGCGGCAGCGGCGGCGCTGAGCGAGGCCCGCCGCGCGGCGGCGGTGCGGCTCGACGCGGCGATGGCGGGCGAGCTTGCGCCGCTGAAGATGGAACGGGCGGTCTTTTCGACCGGGATCGCCGAGGCCGAGCCCGGACCCGAGGGCCGCGATGCGGTGGCCTTCACCGTGGCGACCAATCCGGGCGCGCCCGCGGGGCCGCTGAACCGGATCGCGTCCGGGGGCGAGCTGTCGCGCTTTCTGCTGGCGCTGAAGGTGTGTCTCGTGCGCGGGGCAAGCCCGCTGACGCTTATCTTCGACGAGATCGACCGCGGTGTCGGCGGGGCCACGGCCGATGCGGTCGGGCGGAGGCTGGCGGCGCTGGCGGGCTCGGCGCAGGTGCTTGTCGTTACCCATTCGCCGCAGGTCGCCGCACAGGGCGATCATCACTGGCGTGTGGAAAAGCGTGTCGAGGGGGACGTGACGCTGTCGACGGTGACGCCGCTCGATGCCGCCGCGCGGGTCGACGAGATCGCCCGGATGATGTCGGGCGACACCGTGACCGATGCGGCGCGGGCCGCGGCGCGGGCGCTTTTGTCCTCCTGAGAGCGAAACGCCGGGGCGGGGCGCGATTTTTCTGCGAAAAATCGGAGCCGGAGCGCGCGGGCGGTCAGTTGCCGCCCTGCCCGGCCTCGATCTTGCGCCAGCGCGCGACGTTGCGGTTATGCTCGTCGAGGGTCTGGGCGAAGGCATGGCCGCCCGTCCCGTCGGCCACGAAATAGAGGTACTCCGTGGTTTCCGGGTTCAGCGCAGCCTCGATCGAGGCGCGGCCCGGATTGGCAATGGGCGTCGGCGGCAGGCCGTCGATCAGATAGGTATTGTAAGGTGTCCGCCGCGCCAGTTCGCTTTGCCGGATGCCGCGGCCGAGCGGGGCCTTGCCGTCCGTCAGCCCGTAGATCACGGTCGGGTCGGTCTGCAGCCGGATGCCGCGTTCCAGCCGGTTGACAAAGACGCTCGCGACCCGGCGGCGCTCGTCCGGCACGCCGGTCTCCTTCTCGACGATCGAGGCCAGAACCAGCGCCTCTTCCTTGCTGGCCAGCGGCAACCCCTCGGCGCGCGTCTCCCAGAGCCGGTCCAGAAGCGCCGTCTGCCGCTCCGTCATCTCGGCCAGAAGGGTCCCTCGGTCCATCCCGGGCGTCACCTCGTAACTGTCCGGGGCGAGGCTGCCCTCGGCCGGAACCTCGGCGATCTCGCCCTTGAGAAACGCCGCCTGTTTCAGTTCCTCGACCACCTGCCAGCTGGTCACGCCCTCGGCCAGCGTTACCCGGTAGCGCAGATCGGGTTCGGCCATCAGCGCGTCATAGCCCTCGGGCACCTCGCCCGCACGGGGGTCGAAGGCCAGCACCTCTTGATAGCGCCCGGTCGCCGGATCAAGCGTCCGGACCTGCAGCTCGGCGCTGGCGATCCCGATCCGGAAATTGACGTCCGTGCCGCAGGTCGAGCGGCCCGCGCGGGTCACCAGATCGACGATCTCTTCCATCGAGGACTGGGCCGGCAGCAGGAAGCTGCCCGCCTTCAATTCGGCATCCTTGCCCGCATAGCGCGCCCCGAGCCGGAAGATCAGCGGGTGGCTGACCGCCCCCTCGCCGCCCAGATCGCGCGACACCCCGGCCATGGTCGAGCCCGGCTCGACGCGCAGGCAGATCGCGGTCTCAAGCGGTCCGGGCTCGGCGTATTTCTGCTTGGCCCAGATCACCAGCCCGCCCGCCAGAAGCAGCACCACGATGAACAGCGTCAGCGCGTTCGAGGCGACGGCCTTCCACATCAGCGGTCCCCGCGGCCCATCACGAGCGAGGCGTTGGTGCCACCGAAGCCGAAGGAATTCGACAGAGCCACGCCGATCTCGCGCCGAACCGCGGCCTTCGGTGCAAGATCGATCCGGGTGCCGTCCGGCGGCGTGTCGAGGTTCAGCGTGGGCGGCGCCACCTGATCGCGCAGCGCGAGGATGCAGAAGATCGCCTCGACCGCGCCCGCGGCCCCCAGCAGGTGGCCGATCGAGGATTTGGTCGAGGACATGGTGGTACGCTCCGCCGCCTCGCCCAGCAGCCGCTCGACCGCGCCCAGCTCGATGGTATCGGCCATGGTCGAGGTGCCATGCGCGTTGATATAGTCGATATCCGCCGGGCTCAGCCCCGCCCGTTTCAGCGCCGCCTGCATCGACCGGAACCCGCCATCGCCATCCTCGGCCGGTGCGGTGATGTGATAGGCATCGCCCGAAAGGCCATAGCCCAGCACTTCGGCGTAGATCTTGGCGCCGCGCGCCTTGGCATGTTCCAGCTCTTCGAGGATCACGACGCCCGCGCCTTCGCCCATCACGAAGCCGTCGCGCTCGGCGTCCCAGGGCCGCGATGCGGTCTCGGGTGCATCGGCCCGCTTGGTCGACAGCGCCTTGCAGGCGTTGAACCCGGCGATCCCGATCTCGGAAATCGGGCTTTCGGTGCCGCCCGCAACCATCACGTCGGCATCGCCCCACTGGATCAGACGCGCCGCGTCGCCGATGGCATGCGCCCCGGTCGAGCAGGCGGTCACAACCGCATGGTTCGGCCCCTTGAAGCCGAAGCGGATCGAGACCTGCCCAGAGGCGAGGTTGATCAGCGCCGAGGGAATGAAGAAGGGCGACACCCGGCGCGGCCCCTTCTGCTGGATCAGCACGGCGGTATCGGCAATGGCATTCAGCCCGCCGATGCCAGAGCCGATCATGACGCCGGTCCGCTCGCGCTCGGCGTCGGTCTCGGGCGCCCAGCCGGAATCGGCCACCGCCTGGCTTGCCGCCGCCATCGCGTACAGGATGAAATCGTCGACCTTCCGGCGCTCCTTCGGTTCCATCCAGTCATCCGGATTGAAAGTGCCGTCCGAGCCATCGCCGTACGGGATCTCGGCGGCATAGGTCGTGGCCACGCGGCTGGCATCGAAGCGCGTGATCGGCCCGATACCCGACTGCCCCGCAAGCAGACGTTTCCAGGTTTCTTCCACACCACAGGCCAGCGGGGACACCATCCCCAGCCCGGTGACAACCACACGACGCATATGCCTCTCCTCGCTCTTGGCCCCGGCCCAGGCCCCTTTCGGCGATCTGATACAGCGGTTTGGGCGCGATGGGCAAGGGAGCGGCTGTCCCAGCGACGTTTTCGGCAACCCGCCGCGGCCATGGCAAACATTCGTCAACCGTTTGACGCAATACTCCGCTCTGCTCGCCGTCGAAGGTTGACACGCGCCAAGGGACCCGGCCGCGCCATGTCTGTCTTGCCCCTCCTTGCGCTGACCGCGCTTTTCCTGCTGACCGGAGGCAGTGCCCTGCGCGCGGCACCGCCCTGCCCGATGCATGACTGGCTGGTCTGGATCTATGTCGAGGGCGAAACCCTCGGCCGCGACGGACCCGGGCTGATCCGGCTCGATCACGCGCTGCGGCTTTCCGGGGCGGTCAAAAGCGCCGATACCGAACGTCTGTCGCGCCTGATGGGCAAGGTCGGTCTGGACGACGGCTTGCCGGTCGTGACCGATTATGTCGGGCTGGTGGGTCAGCGGCTGAGCTTCGCACGCCCCGAACCGGACACCCAGGAGGTGGCGCAGCGCATGCAGGGCTATCTGCAGGACCTGCGATGCGGTGCCGATCCCGGCTGGCGGGCCGATCTGACCCTGCCCGAGACCGGCCCGCCCGGGACCGAAGCCCGGCCCGGGCACACCGCAGGCGCGCTGGACGATGGGGCGCCCGGCGCGCCCGATGCCGCGGACGATCCGTCCGCAGCGCATGCCGTGGCGGCCACGCCGGACCAAGCGGCGCAGGGGGCCGAACCCGAGACGCCGCCCGAGACGCCCGCAGACAGCACACTGGAGGCTCCGTCCGCACCCCGTGGCGGTGCCGCCACCAGCACCGAGGCCCTGAAAGCCAAACCCGGCTTTTCCGAAGACGCCATCAGCCAGGGCCAGGTCGGCACCCGGCTGCCATCGATGCCGAAGCAACGGGCGGCCGCCGGGCCGCTGCGCTGGATCCTGATGGGCGGCGTCGGACTCGCCGGTCTGGCCGCGATAGCGGGAACTGTGCTGGTGCTGCGCGCACGGCTTCGACGCAAGGCACCGCGCACGGCCTGCCACATGAACGCGGTGCTGCGCCTGCCCGACGGCCGTTGCCCGACCGTTGCCGTCGATATCAGCCCGAACGGTGCCAAGCTCAATCTCACGACCGAACCGGAACCCGGCTTGCGCGGCACGCTGGAACTCAGCGGCGTCGAGGTGCCTTGCCGCATTGCCTGGTCGACTCATTTCTTCGTCGGGCTGGTCTTTCTGCGCGCTCTTGAGAAGGCCGAGTTCGAAACCCTGCTGCACTGGCACCGCTGGGACAATACCGCCGAGACCGACAGGCCGCGCCCGGCACAGCCGCCGACCCCCGCCGGAGGACCGGCCAGACCAGTTGGCGGTTCCGCGGCCGCCGCAGCGGCCTCGGCCGGGGCGGGCCGCGCGCTCAAGACATAGACGACCCGGAGGCCGTCCCTGCCCCCCACGACGCCTCGCACGGTAAGCCCGGGGTCCGCCGGAAAAACCTCTATCGGGAGGCGTGCTCCGGGACTCCGGACAGGGGCGGGGCCATGCATTGCACACCGAAGCGCGGACCCCGCTTCGGCCGCTCTGGCGCATCCACCCGCGCGCCCGGAAGAAGCCGAACCGGACCTTTCCCTTCAGCCGTGGTTCCTATGAAGACCATCCCGGCAGTGTCGCGGTGGCCTGTCCTGGATCTTTCGTCGGCTGACGGCGCCACCTGCCCGGCAGAGGCGCCGTGACCGACGGCCTTTCCTTGGAGCCCCCGACCCCGCTGCCGCGCCCCGCGCCGCACGGCACGCGCCAAGCGTCTGCTCGGACAGCGGCGGGCCGGACCCGCTGTACGCCGCGCCAGAACCGACCCGAACGCCCTGTCCCGTTGCCGCCGCGCGTCTCCATGGCCTGTCTGGGACGCCCGATCGGGGCTCGCGACCGGATGGCGCCCATGTTCGGCCCGATCCGTTCGACCGGAAGGGCCGCCGCCGAAGGCCCGGGTTCGACCGGACCGATGGTGCACCGGTACCTGTCACAGCTTCATGCGCCGGTGGCCAGACGCCTCTTGCGGAGCGGCCGCCAAACAGGCCGGACCGGCGCCCCGGAGATCCTGCGCCGAAAGCTGTGGATGCCCCAGGCCAAGGCCGCCCGCCCGAGATGCCTGCCTTCGCGCGGCCGCCCGGCTGCGGGCAGTGCGCCGGATCTGCGCCCCGCGACCGCCATGCCAAGGCTCCGTGGGGCAGAGCGGGCCCGGCTTGTCTCACATGAAAAAGGCGGCGCCCCGGGGGCACCGCCTTCTGATCCGTCAGCGGATCGGAGCCGCTCAGGCGGCGTCCTGGATGAACTTCACCGCGTCGCCGAAGGTCTGGATGGTTTCGGCCGCGTCGTCCGGGATCTCGATCCCGAATTCTTCTTCGAAGGCCATGACCAGTTCCACGGTGTCAAGGCTGTCCGCGCCCAGATCGTCGATGAACGAGGCGTTCTCGGTCACCTTGTCTTCCTCGACGCCCAGATGCTCGACGACGATCTTTTTCACGCGGTCCGCGATGTCGCTCATTTCCATTCCTCACATTTGCTCAGGCAGCGAGCCCGTCTTGATGCTGGTGGCCAGGAGAGGCCCTTTTCCCCGCTTGGGCGCGGGAGATGCAACGCGCGGGGTGCCCCCCGGCAAAAACTGCGCCGCCTATAACACATCGTTTACACGACGCAAACGCTTTCGCGTCGCAGGCGGCGGCGGGGTCAGACCATCGCCATCCCGCCATTGACATGGACCGTCGCCCCGGTGACATAGCCCGCCTCGGGACTGGCCAGATAGACCACGGCGGCGGCGATCTCCTCGGGGGTGCCCATGCGTCCCATCGGCACCGCGCCGAGGATTCCCGACTTCTGATCGCCGGTCAGCTTGTCGGTCATCGCGGTCTCGATGAAGCCGGGCGCCACGCAGTTCACGGTGACCCCGCGCGACGCGAGTTCATGGGCCAGCGACTTCGACAGACCGACAAGCCCCGCCTTGGCCGCGCAGTAATTGGCCTGGCCCGGATTGCCGGTGGTGCCGACGACCGAGGTGATGTTGACGATCCGGCCCCAGCGCGCCTTCATCATGCCGCGCATCGCGCCCCGGCACAGCCGCATCGCCGCCGTCAGGTTGACGTCGAGCACCGACTGCCAGTCCTCGTCCTTCAGCCGCATGAACAGCATGTCGCGGGTGATCCCGGCATTGTTCACCAGGATGTCGAGCCCGCCCATGGCCTCGGCGGCGGCCTTCGGCAGCGCCTCGACGGCCTCGGGGTCCGAGAGGTTGCAGGGCAGCACATGGGCCCGCTCGCCGAGGTCTGCCGCCAGCTCGGCCAGCGGCGCCTCGCGGGTGCCCGAGAGGCCGACGGTCGCGCCCTGGGCATGCAGCCCGCGCGCGATGGCGCCGCCGATGCCGCCCGAGGCGCCGGTCACCAGCGCGGTCTTTCCGGTCAGATCGAACATATGGTCTTACCTCCGTTCAGGTCGCGGCGTTCCGGCCGCCGCGTTCATGCTGTCGACGGCCGCAGTCACCTCTTCGGGCGTGCCGACCTGCCGGGTCGCGACCTCGCGCGCGATGCGCTTGACCATGCCCGACAGCGCCTTGCCCGCGCCGATTTCCCAGATCTCGGTGACGCCCTGCCCGGCCATCCAGGCGACGGATTCGCGCCAGCGGACGGCGCCGGTCACCTGCTCGACCAGCAGCGCCCGGATCGTCGCCGGATCGGTCTCGCCGCAGGCGCGCACATTCGCCACGACCGGCACCAGCGGCGCCTCGATCTCGACATCGTCCAGCGCCTCGGCCATGGCGGCCGCCGCCGGCGCCATCAGCGCGCAGTGGAAGGGCGCCGAGACCGGCAGCATCACCGCACGCTTGGCGCCGCGCGCCTTGGCCAGCTCGACCGCGCGTTCGACGGCCGCCGCATGGCCCGAAATCACCACCTGGGCCGGGTCGTTGTCATTGGCGGCCTGAACCACCTGCCCCGCCGCCGCCTCGGCCGCGATCTCGCGCACCGCAGCCAGATCGAGCCCCAGCAGCGCCGCCATCGCGCCCTCGCCGACCGGCACCGCCGCCTGCATCGCCTCGCCGCGCAGCCGCAACAGCCGCGCTGTGTCCGCGAGGCTGATCGCGCCCGCCGCGCACAGCGCCGAATATTCGCCCAGCGAATGGCCCGCCACGAAGGACGCCGCCGTCACCGACACGCCTTCGGCACCAAGCGCCGCCATCGCCGCCATCGAGGTCGCCATCAACGCCGGTTGGGCATTGCGGGTAAGCGTCAGCTCGGCCTGGTCGCCCTGCCAGATCAGCGCCGAGAGGCTTTCGCCCAGTGCCTCGTCGACCTCTTCGAACACGGCCCGGGCCTGCGGATAGGCGTCGGCCAGGGCCTTGCCCATGCCGATCGTCTGCGCCCCCTGGCCCGGAAATACGAATGCACGCATCGAATGCCCCTCGCCCTCATTTGTCTGGGCGTCGATCTAACGGCTTGGACCGGGCTTGCCAAGCGCGCGCGGACCGCGAGGGCGCCTCGCGCCGATCAGCCGCGGCGCAGAAGGAAGTCGGGCGCGCACAGATCCTCGACCTCCTGCGCCTCGATATTCGCGACGTTGCGCCGGATCCGGGCGGCATGGCGGCGGGCCTCGACCGACTGGTTCGAGCCGCGCGCGATCTTGGCGGCCAGTTCCTGTTCCGAGCGGGTGTAATAGTGGTTCAGCTGCAGGTGATCGGCCGAATAGAAGGCCGGATCGGCGCGGCCCTTGTGATCGGTCTGTTCGCCCCGGTCGTTCCAGGTAGCGGCCTTCCCGTCGACCCAGACGCTGTGGACCTTGAGCGCGGTCACGCGCGTCGCATCGACCAGCGTCTTGAAATTGGTCACCCCGCGCGCCCCGCTGAGAGGGTCGGCCGCGCGGCGGGTATAGTTCGCGACAATCCCGCCCTCGGGCGGGGCGTCATGGCCATTGCGGCCGAAATTGTGCCAGGGCAGCGTGACGGACGGGATGTCGTCCAGATGTGCAAGCGCGGCATCGAGGCTGTCGGCCCGTTTCGGCACCAGAAACTCGTCGGCATCGATGCAGGCCATCCAGCGATGGGCGCCGCCGAAATTCCGCAGGGCATGGGCATAGGCCAGCACCTGATTGTGGATCTCGCGCCCCGACCGTCCGTCGTAAAGCTTCTGATCCCAGGGCAACAGCGTCAGCCGGTCGCCAAGCGCCGCGGCCAGTTCGGCGGCGGTGCCGTCGGTCGAGCCGTTGTCATAGGCGTAGACATGGGCGGCCCCGGCAGCGCGATGAAACCGCGCCCATTCGCCGATATGGCGCGCCTCGTTCCGCACGATCAGCACGATGGCCAGCCCCGCGCGGCCGGGGCGGGCCGCGGGTGGCGCGAAGGACAGCTTGGTGATCGGCCGGTTGAAGAACCCGCGCATGCTCGCTCCGGACAGACTGGACCGGCGCGAGACTAGCGGGACGGCGGCCGGGATGCCAGCCGCCGCCCCGCCTGCCGGATCAGTTCGCGGCCTTGCCCGCCTCGATCGAGATCCGGACCTCGACCTCGTCGCTGACCGCGGGCACGTATTCGCCCATGTCGAAGTCGGACCGCTTCAGCGTGGTCGTCGCGTAAAAGCCCAGCCAGTCGCGGTTTTCCATCGGATGCATTGCATGCTGGGTCAGCCGGGCGTCAAGCACCACCGGTTTCGTGATGCCGTTCAGGGTCAGATCGCCGGTGATCTTCGCGGTATCGTCGCCGGTGACCTCGATATCGGTCGAGGTGAAGGTCACCAGATCGTTGTTGGCCGCGTCGAAGAAGGCGTCGGACATGAAATGCTCGAACCGCGCGTCCCAGCCGGTGAAAAGCGCGTCGGTCGGGATCGAGACCGAAACGCTGGAAGCCGCCGGGTCCTCGGCATCGAAGGCGATCTTGCCCTGCCAGCCCGAAAACAGGTTCCAGGTGGTCGAGAAGCCGAGATGTTCGTAGGAGAACAGCACCTGGCTGTGGCCGGGATCGAGATCGTAGTCGACCGCGTCTGCGGCAGCCGGCAGCGCGGTCAGGGCGACGAGGGCGGCGGCGGCCGCGGCGTGGATCGGGTTCATGGACAGCTCCTGTTCGTGGGTCGGATCCTTGGGTCGCACCGCCCGGGGGCGGTCCGCTGTGGCAGAGGTCGTCTTGCCCGCCACTCTGCGCAACTGCACAGGGACCCACAGACTCTGTTCGGCTCTGAACAGAGGTCATGGGCGCGAAAGCCTTCCCCCGGCGCCCGACACACCCATTCCCGCGCCCGGCTTGCATCGGACGGCAATCCCTGTATAAGGCGCGGATCCTTCCGACCGAACGGTATCCGGTGCAGCCTCTCGTGGGCGGGACGGAAGGTGTCGCAAGACCCCGCACTTTGAAGCGCACCTGCAACAGAACTGGAGTATGCATGCCGCTTTACGAGCATGTCTTCATCGCGCGCCAGGACCTGTCCAACGCGCAGGCCGAAGGCCTTGTCGAACACTTCTCCACCGTCCTCGCGGATAACGGCGGCAAGGTCGTCGAAAGCGAGTACTGGGGCGTCAAGACGATGGCCTACAAGATCAACAAGAACCGCAAGGGCCATTACGCCTATCTGCGCACCGACGCGCCCGCGCCGGCGGTGCAGGAGATGGAACGCCTGATGCGGCTGCACGAGGACGTCATGCGCGTTCTGACCGTCAAGGTCGATGCCCATGAGGAAGGTCCCTCGGTGCAGATGCAGAAGCGCGAAGAACGCGGCGACCGCCGCGAGCGCCGTTGACCGTCCGCCTGAGCAAAGGAGCCTGAACCATGGCCGCAAAACCGTTTTTCCGCCGTCGCAAGGTCTGCCCCTTCTCCGGCGACAACGCGCCGAAGATCGACTACAAGGACACCCGTCTGCTGCAGCGCTACATCTCCGAGCGCGGCAAGATCGTGCCCTCGCGCATCACCGCCGTCTCGGCCAAGAAGCAGCGTGAACTGGCCCGCGCCATCAAGCGCGCCCGCTTCCTCGCCCTGCTGCCCTACGCCGTGAAGTAAGGAGCGACCCCATGCAAGTGATCCTTCTGGAACGCGTGGCCAAGCTTGGCCAGATGGGCGAAGTCGTCAACGTCAAGGACGGCTACGCCCGCAACTTCCTGCTGCCGCAGGGCAAGGCGCTGCGCGCCAACGCGACCAACATCGCCCGCTTCGAGGCCGACAAGGCCCAGCTCGAGGCGCGCAACCTCGAAACCAAGAAAGAAGCCGAGGCGCTGGCCGGGAAGCTCGACGGTCAGCAATTCGTCGTGATTCGCTCTGCCTCGGATGGCGGCGCGCTCTACGGCTCGGTCACGCCCCGCGACATCTCTGACGCCGCGACCGAGGCCGGCTTCTCGGTCGACCGCAAGCAGGTCGTGCTGGCCGGTCCGATCAAGGAACTGGGCCTGCATACGGTCCATGTGCTGTTGCATCCCGAGGTCGACGTGACCGTGGCGGTCAACGTCGCCCGCTCGGCAGAAGAGGCCGAACTGCAGGCTTCGGGCAAGTCGATCCAGGAACTGGCCGCCGAGGAAGAAGCCGCGGCCGAGTTCGAGATCCAGGAGCTGTTCGACGATATCGGGTCGGCCGCCTCCGACGACGAGGACGACGAGCAGGCCTGATCGCCCGCGACACCGCATTCACGCCTTTGAAACGCGCCGTCCCTTCGGGGGCGGCGCTTTTCGTTTCCGGGCCTGACCGCGGACCGCAAGACAGACCGCGTCGGGCCCGATGATGCTGCTTTGACGCAGATTCGGATAGAATGGCTTCGTTTTTGGTAATTTCATTTCCCGGAGGAAAAAATGTTACCTGAAAGTTCCATTGAAGACATCCGAGAGACCGGCCGCGTCATCACCCCGGCCGTCGAGGCCGACAAGACCAAGCTCGGTCCGCTGAAGGACCTTCCCGGCCGCTGGAGCAACGACGCCCTGCCCGGCCGCGGCTGGAACATCATCGCCCTGCCCTTCTTCGAGGGGCCGTTCGGCTACCGCCTGCTGATGAACCAGTATAACGAGGACCTGACCTTCGAGATCGCGGATACCGGGGTGCCGAACCGCGGCGTCGAGACCGCCGCGACCGGGATCAGCGGCGACCAGTTCGTCGTCGCGCTGGACTATCAGCAGGTGACCACCCAGATCGCCGCCGCCGATTTTCCCGAAAGCGGGCTGAAGGCCAGGAACGACACACCGATCCACCACGAGCCGGGCCTCTTCCTGCACATGACCAACAAGGCCAGGTCCGACGAAGCGCTGGGCACCTTCGACGTGGCGCGGCTGGGGACCATCCCCCATGGCGATTCCGTGCTGGCGCTGGGCACCGTGCACAAAAGCCTCGGCATCCCGCCGATGAGCGGCCTGCCGGTCGGGACCCGCCTCGGCCATGCCATTCTGGACGAGGTTCTGAAGCCGGCCGACGCCACGAACCGCAACGACTATGTCGCGCCCTACCGCCATTTCTACCATGCCCCGTTCAAGGGCACGCTGGCGGGCCTTCCCGACTTCCCGGGCTTCGAGCCGGTCGACACCACACGGCTGCTGCGCGAGGCGCTGGCGGGCGAGACCGTGCTGGAAACCACGGTGCTCGATTTCGACACCACCATCGAAAGCGGCGGCATCCTGAACATTCCCTTCGTCGTGGACGAGGCCAATGCCACCTCGATGCGCTCGATCTTCTGGATCCACAAGGTCAAGGGCACCAGCCCCGACAAGCCGCGCATGCTGCTGCAATATGCGCAGTTCGTGTTCCTCGACTTCTTCCCGCGCGGCGACGGCTCGCCCGGGCTGATCCGCTGGCCGCACATTTCGATCAACACCATGGAAAAGGTCGAGGACGACCCGAAGCCCATGTACGCCATGGTCCGCGACGGCAAGTTCGACAGCAGCGTCGCCTGATCGCCCCACAGCCGGGCGCGCAATAAAAAGGCCGCCCCGAGGGGGCGGCCTGTCCTCTCGCTGGCCTCCGGCGTTCCCGGAGCCGCGGGTCTTATTCTTCTTCGAGCTTCTCGACAGCTTTCTGCAGGTCGTCCTTGCTGACCGGCTTTTCGGTCACGTCGGCCAGTTCGAAGACATAGTCGACGACCTTGTCCTCGAACAGCGGCGCCCGGATCTGCTGCTGCAGGGCCTGGTTCTGACGGACATATTCGAAGAACTGACGTTCCTGACCGGGGAACTGGCGCGCCTGGGCCAGAACCGCCTGGGTCATCTCGTTGTCCGACACCGACACCTCGGCCTTGCGGCCGATCTCGGCCAGCAGCAGGCCCAGACGCACGCGGCGTTCGGCCAGTTTCAGATGCTCTTCGGTCGGCTCGATCGCGCCATGGTCATGGCCGTGATCGTCGGGATGCTCTTCGTGATACAGCTGGTGGGCGATCTGCCCGGCCTCGGCCTCGAGCAGGCTCGGGGGCACCTCGAACTGCACCGCGTCGTCCAGCGCGTCCAGCAGGGCGCGTTTCATCACCGCGCGGGCGGCACCGCCGAATTCGGCCTTAAGACGCTCGGCCACCTGGCCCTTCAGCGCCTCCAGATCCTCGGCGCCGAACTGCTTGGCCAGATCGTCGTCGATCTCGGCGGGCTTGGGCGCCTTCACCGCCTTCACGGTGACGTCGAAGGTGGCTTCCTTGCCCTTCAGGTTCTCGGCCCCGTAGTTTTCAGGGAAGGTGACGGTGACGGTCACCTCATCCTCGGCCTTGGCGCCGACCAGTTGATCCTCGAAGCCGGGGATGAAGCTGTCCGAACCCAGAACCAGCGGATAATCCTCGGCCGAGCCGCCCTCGAAGGGCTCGTCGCCCAGCTTGCCGACGAAGTCGATGATGACCTGATCACCCTCCTTGGCCTTCGAGCCCTTGCGGCGGTCGGCATAGGTCTGGGCGGTGCCGGCCAGTTTCTCCAGCGCCTCGGTGATCTCGGCCTCGGCCGGTTCCACGATCAGCTTTTCAAGCTTGATCGCCTTGAGGTCGGTCTCGGGGATCTCGGGCAGCGCCTCGTAGGTCATCTCGACGGTAACGTCGTCGCCGGGCTTCCAGTCCTCGTCGGTCATCTTGACCTGGGGCTGCATCGCCGGGCGGTCGCCGGACTCGTCGAAATGGCTGCTCATGGCGCCGTCGATGGTTTCCTGCATCGCCTCGCCCATCAGGCGCTCGCCGAACTGCTTCTTCAGAAGCGGCATCGGCACCTTGCCCTTGCGGAAGCCCTTCATTTCGATCTGGGGCTGGGCCTCGGCGAGCTTCTCGTTGACCTTCGCCTCCAGTTCGGCGGCGGTCACGGTAATCGTGTAGCCGCGCTTCAGGCCGTCTTTCAGGGTCTCGGTGACCTGCATCTGCGTATCGTCCTTCTCATCCATTCCGGGCGGGACCGGCGGGGAGATCCCCCAAGGCCAGGCGGCGCCAGCCCCAACATTCGACGCCGGTCGTTCGGAAACAACCATCTGGTTTCTTCGTTTCCGGGGCACGGGTCCGGGTACAGGGGTACGCCGGTCGGTTACACCGGGAAACGCTTCCGGCGCCTTCTACGCGAGCCCGCCCCGTGGGGCAAGGGGCTCGACGGTCCGAAAGGCGGCCCGACACGCGGCCCGGGCGGGCCTTCGCGCCCGGGCCGCGGCACCCTGTCCGGCAGGGGCCGGATCAGAGCCCGTAAAGATCGGGGAAGCTGACCTTGCCGGTCCAGGAGGGGTAAAGAAAGCTGCCCTCGTCGGTGTCGATCGACACACAGCGCGACAACAGCCAGTTGCGGGCCGCCGGGCCATCGGCGCAGGCGTCGATCTCGCCCAGCGAGCGGCCGAGCGACACGAAGCCCGCGACGATGGCCGAGGCCGCCGAACTGCCGCCGAAGCGGCAGAAATACGACCCGAACTCGCGCAGCCCCTCGGGCGGCTCGTCGCTGGCATAGGGGCTGTAGGAATAGCCGTGGCGGCCCGGCACGTCGGTCGAGACGATCTCGAAATGCGAGAACTTGCGGTTGTCGTTATGGGGCGGGCACAGCCGGTCGGCAAAGCGCGCCTGCTGTTCGTCGAGCCGGATCGAGACCCGGTCGAAGGTTTCCGCATCGTTGCTGGGCGCCAGCAGCGTCGCGCCCGCGACCTGCGAATAGCCCGCGACCATGCCCTTGGCATTGGCCGCGCCGACCGCGATGACGCCGTTATGTTCGCTGGCCAGATTGGCCGGGTAGATGCCGCCGCTTTCCTGCGAATTGCCCGCCGCGCAGATGACGGGGCGGCGCATCGAGACCGCCACGATCAGCCGGGCCAGTTCGTCCCAAAGCGCCCTCTCGCGCGGCGGGATCTCGACCTGGGTCGCAAGCGCACCCAGATCCTCGCCGTCGAGATCGACACTGGCCAGTTCCGGCACGATCCGCCCGGGATCGGGGATCGAGCGCGGCAGCAGCACCACATCGGCGCCGATGATCTCGGCATAGAGGAAGGCCAGGATCAGCATCTCGGGATCGGTGTCGAAATTGGTCGAGATCGGCACCAGCTCGCAGAACGGATCGACGCCCGCATAGGGCAGCGGCACCGTCAGCGCCTGCGCGCCTGCGCCGCGATACTCGGCCGCGATCTCGACCAGCGCCGGACGCGCGCCGACGAGCCCCGCGATGGCGGTGCCGTGGTTCGAGAAATCGGGCGAGGTCGCGGGCGCCACGCCATTCACATGGGCGATGGCCCCGGGCGACAGCCGGTCGACCAGCTCGCCCAGCAGCGCCCGCGTCTCGGGCAGATCGTCGGCCACCGTGGTCGCCAGGTTGGGCAGATCGAGCGTCAGGCGGTGATCGCCCGGATGGCAGGGAAAGGCGCCGAGGCGGTTCGAGAAGAAATCGATCGCGAGGGTCCGGTCGATCGCGGGCACCAGGCAGGGATGATCGACCGCGACCGAGGTATCGATCACGGCGACGCGGCTTTTGCGGCCCTTGCGGGGCTTCGGACCGTCGCGCAGAAGGCCAAGCACGCCAATGCTTTCCAGGTGCCAGAGCGCGGCGTAGTCGTCATAGATCTCGCGGCCCTGCGGCCGGCGGGTCTCGTCTCCGAACATCTCAGATCCACTCCTTCTGGGCGGCAAGCATCTGGTCCCGGCAGACGACTTCCAGGACCGGCAGGATCATCCGGGCAAGGTCGTGCCCCGCGCAGGTATCGCTGGGATAGTGCAGCCCCGCCCATTCGCGGTTCTCGGCCACCCGGCGCGCAGCGACGAAGACCTCGGAACTGGCCGGGTGCTCGGGCACGATCCGCGACAGCACGAAGGCGACCGTGAAGGACTGGAAGGAATGGTTCGAGGGATAGGAGGCATGCGCCGGGATCGGCAGGAACGGCCTGAGCCGCGGCTCGACCGCGTTGGGGCGCGGGACGTCGAAGCGCTCCTTGTAGCGCAGCCCGATCTCGTCGCACAGAAGCAGCACCAGCAGCACCAGCCCGATGGTGGCCGAATAGCCCGAGCGGCCCTCGATGCCATAGGGGCGCAGATAGGCCGACAGCTCCAGCCGGCTCTCGCGCAGGATTTCCTCGCGGCGCAGCGCCTCTTCGCCCCGCCTGAGCCGCACCTGCTTCTTCAGAAGCTCGACGGCCTCGGCGCGCAGCTGGTCGAGCGCGGGCGGCAGCGCCACCGGCAGGTCGATCCATTTCGGCTCCATCCCGTACAGCGCCGCGCGTTCGCGCCAGGGTTCCAGCGTCAGCTGCGCGCCGTCGGTATCGGCCCCGCTTTCGCGGTTCTCGCTGGCGTTCCGGTTGCGGTTCCTGTTCCGGTTGCGATTGCGGTTCCGGTTCAGGCTGGACCGGTTCATCGCCAGAAGCGTCGACAAGGACCCGCCCGCCGCCGCCTCTCCGGCGTCGAAGCCGGGAAATCCGGCATCGCTCAGGCTGCCGCCCGCGCCCTTGAGAACCAGACCCGTCGTCGAGACGACGAATTCGGCCCTCTTCAATATCTCCAAGGAATTACTCACCTTTCCCCCCTTAAAGTCCGGCACGGGCAAGGCCCTCCAGAACATGGTCGCAGGCCTCGCGCCGCGGCAGCCGGAACCGCATTTCGCGCGTTTCGCGGTCGGCGAAACCGGGATCGAGCGCCAGCAGATCGGCGCGCAGCGTCTCGGCCGCGCCGCCGTCGTCCAGATGGCCCAGCGCCGCCAGCGTGTAGCGCATCGCCGCGTTGAACCGCGGCTGCTTGACCAGCGCGCAACGGCCAAGCTGGACGGCGCGGGCGTGATCGCCCGCAAGCGTCGCGACCATGCAGGCGGTGGTCTCGTAGGTATAGCTGATCGGGCTGTACTTGCCCAGATTGACCGCCCGTTCCGAGGCCGCGCGGGCGCGGCCGAGATCGCCGCAGTAAAGCTCGTGCAGCGCAAGATGGTCCCAGACGAAGGCCTGCATCGGGTTCAGCTCGACCGCGCGCCCGAAAATCTCGGCGGCGATGTCGTGGCGGTCCAGCACGAAGCCCATCACATGGCCGATGCAGGCCAGCGCGATCGAGTTGAACGGATTGTCCTGCAGGATGCTCATCGCCAGCGCCTCGGTCCGCTCGCGCCGCTCGGGGTCCCAGCCGCCAATATTCTCGCCGAGCGCGAAGGAACTGGCATAGGCGCTGAGGCTCGGGAACAGGCTGTTCTCGGTGCGCTCGTTCAGCCGGTCCAGAACCTCGGTCGTCGCCTGCATTCGCGCGGGGTCGAGGTCGAACATGCCGGCCAGCACGCCATAGCCGATCAGCGCGCTGTAGTCGTTGCGAATGCCCGTCGGGCCGTCGCGGGTGCTGCCGATGATCTTGGCCAGATGGTCGACATTCTGCGCCACGAACTGGTTGGTCAGCGCGAATTCGTCCTCGTAGAAATCCTTTTGCCGGGTCTGCATCGACTGGCTGAGCACCAGCGAATTGGTGCCGTTCTCGTAGACGAGGAAACTGACCGAGGCGGTGTCGCCCACCACCAGCGTGCGGGTCCGGATCAGGAAATCGGGTTCGCCCTGGCGCGGTTCGGAGGCGCCGCCCGCCCCCGCCTCGCGCAGATCGACGATCTGCACCGGGTGATAGTCGCGCAGCGCGCGCGCCACGGATTCGATGATGTAATCGCCGATGAAGGCACCGCTTCTCAGCCCGCCATGAACGATGCCGGGCAAGAGCCCGATCTCGATCCCCCGCGGCATCCGCCGCGCGGCGGGTGCGGCCGTCGGGCCCGCGGGTCCGGTGGGAGGTTCGGCCTTCCGGGCCGCGGGGCCGCCCGACCCGATCTCGTCGCGCAGCCGCGCCCAGGCCGACCTCTCCAGCGTCAGCCAGTCCTCGAATTCCTCGTCGGGAATGTCGAGCCCCTCCAGAAGGTCGGCGCCCGGGTCCACCCCCGCGGGCAGCCGCCCGCCCCCCTCGCGGATCGCCCGAAGATCGACCCAGAGCCGGTCGAGATCGAGGCAGAGCGCATTGCGGTCGGTGGCCAGGAGCGTGTCATCCACCGCCTTCAGCGCGCGCTTCAGTTCATAGACCGACTGGCGCAGGCTGCCCGAGGCGCGGCCTTCGTCGCTTTCGCTCCAGAGCTTGTCGCGCAGCCAGATCCGCGTGCGCGTGCCGCGCGGCGACAGCGCCAGCAGCGCCAGAAGCGCCTGCGCCTTGCGGCTTTTCGGCGTGATGTCGCGCCCCTCGGCATCGGTCAGGCACGGCGCGCCCAGAAGGTGCAACCGCGCAGATCCGCGTCCCGTCTCGCTCCCGGTCATGTCCGTCCCCCCCAGACGTCAGCGACAGGCCCGGCGGACCCCGGCTCCGGGACCCGCGCTCCGATTCGAATGATCCATTCGAACTGGTCTTGATTTAACGCTAACCCGGTTCCGTCAGGCCATCGTTAATTTTCCGGTAACTTTCGGCCGACGCCCGTGGCCGCCCGGGACGGCCCGCCTGCGGCAAAGCGTACCCGCCGCGCGCTTCTCAGCCTGTCGTCAACCCGCTATAGGCGGTCCGAGGACGAAGGAGACCGCCAGTCATGCCCGAGCTTTCCCCCGAACGCGGCGAGCCCGTGATCCGCACCATCGCCATGCCCGCCGACACCAACCCGGCGGGCGATATCTTCGGCGGCTGGCTGATGTCGCAGATGGACCTTGCCGCGGGCAGCGTGGCGGCCCGGGTCGCGCGCGGGCGCGCCGCGACCATCGCGGTCGAGGGCATGCAGTTTCTCAAGCCGGTGAAGGTCGGCGACGAGGTCACCCTTTATGCCAAGCTGGTCAAACGCGGCCGCAGCTCGATGACCATCGAGGTCCGCGCCTGGCACCGTCCGCGCTGTCAGGAATGGAGCGAACAGGTCACCAAGGGCCTCTTCACCTTCGTCGCGATCGACGAGACCGGCCGGTCGCGCCCCCTGCCCGACCCGGTTCAGGCGGGCTGAGCAAGGCCCCTGAACGGCCGGACGGCTCAGAACGCCTTGAAGGTCAGCGTGGTCAGCGACCGGTCGATGCCCGGAATGTCCAGCAGCCGGTCATTGACGAACTTGCCCACATCCTCGGATTTCGGGATGTAGAGTTTCATCAGCAGATCGTAATCGCCGCTGGTCGAGTAAAGCTCGGAATGGATCTCGCGCAGGACGATCTCTTCGGCCACCTCATAGGTCTTGCCCGGGCGGCAACGCAGTTGCACGAAGACGCAAGTGGTCATCGGCGGCTCCTTCTCGGCTGATGCCGCGCAAACCTACCAGAGCCCCGGGGACCTTCAAGCCGCAATCGCCCGCGCCGCACGGCCCCCCTCTTGGCCCGGCGCCCGCCCGCGCCTATAAGCGGCCCGGACCCACTGGCGGAGGCACCCATGCGGACGGCGAAGATCACGCGCAAGACGGCCGAGACCGACATTTCCGTCGAGATCGACCTCGACGGGACCGGACGCTACGACATCGCGACCGGCGTCGGCTTTTTCGACCACATGCTGGACCAGCTGGCCCGCCATTCGCTGATCGACATGACCGTGCGCTGTCAGGGCGACACCCATATCGACGACCATCACAGCGTCGAGGATGTGGGCATCGCGCTGGGTCAGGCGCTGGCCGACGCCCTGGGCGACAAGCGCGGCATCCGCCGCTACGGGTCCTGCCTTCTGCCGATGGACGACGCGCTGGTGCGCGCGGCCCTCGATCTGTCGGGGCGGCCCTATCTGGTCTGGACTGTCGATTTCCCGACCCAGAAGATCGGCGGCTTCGACACCGAGCTGGTGCGCGAGTTCTTCCAGGCGCTGTCGACCCATGGCGGGATCACGCTGCATGTCGATGCCCTGCACGGGCTCAACAGCCACCATATCGCCGAAGCGGCCTTCAAGGCGGTGGCGCGCGCGCTGCGCGACGCGGTCGAGACCGATCCGCGCAAGGCCGATGCCATTCCGTCCACCAAGGGGGCGCTTTAAACCGATGCTGACCGCCATCGTCGATTACGAGTCGGGCAACCTGCATTCCGCCCAGAAGGCCTTCGAACGCGTCGCCCGCGAAACCGGGGCGGGCACGGTCGCGGTCACCTCTGACCCCGATACGATCCGCCGCGCCGACCGCGTGGTGCTGCCGGGCGACGGGGCCTATCCGGCCTGCCACCGGGCGCTGTTCGACCATCGCGGCGTCTTCGAGGCCATCGAGGAGGCCGTTGTCGCGGGCGGGCGGCCGTTTCTCGGGATCTGCATCGGCATGCAGATGATGGCGAGCCGCGGCCATGAATACGAGGACACCCCGGGTTTCGACTGGATCGGCGGCGAGGTGGTGCGGATCGAGCCCGCCGAGGCCCATCTGAAGGTGCCGCATATGGGCTGGAACGATCTGGTGCTGGACGCGGGCCACCCGGTTCTCGACGGCATCGCCACCGGCGATCACGCCTATTTCGTCCATTCCTACCAGTTCCGCGTCGCCGATCCGGCGCACAGGCTGGCGCATTGCGACTATGGCGGCCCGGTCACCGCCATCGTCGGGCGGGGCACCATGGTGGGCACCCAGTTCCACCCGGAAAAGAGCCAGGCGACCGGGCTGCGGCTGATTGCCAATTTCCTCGGCTGGGCGCCCTGAGCCCGGGCGCCCCGAGCCTCAGCCCCCCGGAAAGACCCGCCGCGCCAGCAGCACCCGCGACAGCGCGGTCACGAAACACAGCGCGCCGAAGCCCCAGGCCAGCGGCGCGAACCAGGACGGGAACAGGCAGATCGCGGCGAAAAAGGCGATGGTTTCGGTCCCTTCCAGCAACCCTCCGGTGAAATACAGCGATTTCACGCCGCGCGCGCGGGTCTCCATCTTGCGGCGTTCGGCCAGGATCGCGAAGCCGAGGAAGGTGGCGCCGTTCACATAGAAGCTGGTCAGAAGGAACGCGCCCGCCGCCCCGTTCGCCGCCGGATCGAGCAGCACGAAGCCCAGCGGCACCGCGCCATAGACCAGGAAATCGGCAACGATATCGAGATAGCCGCCGAAATCGGTCTTGCGGCTGGCCCGCGCCACCGCCCCGTCAAGTCCGTCCGCCAGCCGCCCGGCCAGCATCGGCCAAAGCGCAAGCCCCGGCGCCCCCAGCGCGATCAGCCCCGCCGCCGCGAGTCCGAGGCCGAGCCCCGCCAGCGTCACCCCGTCGGCCGTGATCCCTCGCGCCGCCAGCCGCTGGCCCAGCCGGTCGAGCGGCGGATCGATCAGACGGCGCATCATCCCGTCAAGCATGCCTGTCCCCCCTGTGCCGCCCCAGACTGCCGCCGCGGGGCATCCGACCGCAAGCCCCGACCCGGCCCCTGAAGGCCGAATCGGACAGGCCTTTGGCCGCGAAGGCCGGGACCGGGCGCGCAAGAGTTACCGAAATGATCTTTCCATTTGTCACGAGCACCCGGCGTCCCAAGGGCTTAGCGGGTCCTGTTCCAGGCGCGTGCCCGCTGCGCGAAAGGATCGCTTTAGGGCTGTTACTCTAGATCTGATTGCATTCGAGTTCGGGAAAGGGTGTCCCATGTCCGCTGTCTTCAGAAGGATCCCCGTGCGGATCTACGCCATCGTGGTCTTGTCGCTGGTGCTGTCTTCTTTACTTTTTGCCTTGCTGATGTCGCGTGCCACGGATTTGGCCTACAAGATCCGCGAGGCCGGACTGCATGATCTGACCGGACAGGCGGTCAGCCTTCTGGAAAGCCTCGACCGGCAGGTGGCGGCCGGAGAGATCGAGCTTGAAGAGGCCAAGGCACGCGGCCAGGCGCTTCTGACCTCGCTGCATTTCGGCGAGTCGGGCTATATCTTCGCCATCGACCACGATCTGGTGGTGACGGTGCACCCGACCATGCCGGACTGGGTGGGCACGAGCCAGGCCGATTATTCCGATGTCCACGGGATGAAGATCTTCCAGGAGATGCGCAAGGTCGCGCAAACCGACGGCAAGGGCTCGGTGCGCTACTGGTTCAAGAAGCCGGGCGGCGCCGAGGCCGAGATGAAGATCGGCTTCATCGAGGACTTCACGCCCTGGGGCTGGATGGTCGGCACGGGGGCCTATGTCTCGGATATCGAGGAAGAACTGGCCGCGATCCGGACGCCCGCCATTATCACGCTTGTGATCGGCATATTGCTGATGGTGGCGGTGTCGACCGTGCTGATCCGCAGCGTCACCGGGCCGCTTGCAGCGCTGGTGAAATCCATGAGCGATGTCGCCAATGCGCGCTATGACGCCGACATCCCCGCCGCAAAGCGCCAGGACGAAATCGGCGTTCTGGGGAGCGATCTGGCCGCGTTCCGCGACAAGCTGGCCGAGTCCGAACGGCTTGCCGCCGCCCGCGAGGAAGACCGCCGCGAACAGGAACGCGTGGTGACCGATCTGGGCGTCGGGCTGCGGGCGCTGTCCGAGGGCGACCTGACCCGGACGATCGACACGACCTTCGCCCCTGCATACGAACAGCTGCGTCAGGACTTCAACGCCACCGTCGACACTCTTAACGCGCTGATGGGTGAAATCGTCGAGAACTCGACCGAGATCACCACCCGGGCCGAGGAAATCAGCGGCGCCTCCGACGACCTGTCGCGCCGGACCGAGAACCAGGCCGCCACGCTGGAAGAGACCGCCGCCGCCATGGACGAGATGACCGCCAGCGTGCGCGCCGCGGCCGATGGCGCGGCCCAGGTCGAGAATGTGGTGCGCGAGGCGCGCGGCAATGCCGAACAATCGGGTCTGGTGGTCAAGGAAGCCATCGGCGCGATGTCCGAGATCAAGAAATCCTCCGACGGGATCAGCCAGATCATCGGGGTGATCGACGACATCGCCTTCCAGACCAACCTTCTGGCGCTGAACGCGGGCGTCGAGGCGGCGCGGGCGGGCGAAGCCGGACGCGGGTTCGCTGTCGTCGCGTCAGAGGTACGGGCGCTGGCGCAGCGGTCCTCCGAGGCCGCGAAAGAGATCAAGACGCTGATTTCGTCCAGTTCCGATCAGGTCGAATCCGGTGTCGCGCTGGTCAACCGCACCGGCGAGGCGCTGACCGACATCGTCGAGCGTGTCGGCAACATCGCGGTGCTGATCGGCGACATCGCGACCGGTGCGCAGGAACAGTCGGTGGGCTTGGGCGAGATCAATGTCGGCATCAACGAACTTGACAAGGTTACCCAGCAGAACGCCGCCATGGTCGAGGAGGCCAACGCCGCCGCGGTGACGATGAAGCAGGAGGCGGGCAATCTGCAAAGCCTCGTCGCCCGGTTCCGTCTGAAGACCCGGGCCGGCGGCGGGCAGCGCCCGCGCGAAACGACGCCTCTGGCCTTCGCGCCCGCACCGGCGGCGGATCTGACCATGAGCCCGACCCCGCGCCGCATCGCAAATGGCGGCGACTGGCAGGATTTCTAGATCGCGTCCTGCCTTCTCCGCGCGGCGATGTCTCGGGATCTCTGGGCCGGGCCACGCGGCGAAACCGGAGGCGCCAGCCTCCGGCCGCGACCTCCGTCCTCTGCGCCGCGTTGACGTCCGGTCGAAATCCGGCGGAGGATGGTGCCGCGTGTGCGAGGGAGGTCGTTGCACGTTGCTGCCGCCGGAACGCCGACTGTGTCACGCAGGTCCGGCGCCGGTACGGGAGGGTTTTCACTGGAAATGCAATTCTGGCTTGCCCTGGCAACCGCATTGGCGATTGCCGGTGGCGGTCTCATCAAGATCGCATCCGCCTCGCCCACGGGGCTCGCATCCCGGGGGCGCGCGCTGGGGGCGATCTGCTACGGAAGCCCCGCCTTCGCCTGGTTCTATCTGATGCGCGGCCACGCCCTGGCGCTGGTCGCGGTGCTTTACGCATCGGCCACGCTGATCGCGCTGGCGCTTCTGGGCGTACCGGTGTTCCAAGAGGGCCTCCTGCTTCGCGACGCGCTGGGGATCGGGCTGGCGCTTGCCGCGGTTCCGGTCATGCTCCGCGGGGCCTTAAAGCGCCCGCACCGGGCCGCGAAACGGCCCGGGAAAACAGCGCGAGAGCAACCGGAAAGCATCGGGAACGCGACGGAAAAACACCGGAAAAGCACCGGGGCGGCCGATTCTGCGGCCACCCCGGACCGGCGCGCCCTGCGCTGCGTCAAAGCCCGGAACGCCTTGAGCGCAGGGGCTTTTTGTTGGAAGATTCGTGCGGCGTAATTCGCTATAATCAAACGGATTAAGATTTGACTTCCAATTATTGGGGGATAGGGAATGCGTGTCAGGACGTTTTTTGTGACCACGGCGATGGCCAGCCTCGCCCTGACGATGCCGGCCGAGCGGGTCCGGGCCGACGATCTGGGCAAGGTGATTGTGGGCGGGGCGATCCTCTGTGCCGTCACCGGCTGTCTGAACGGCCGCAATCAGGGCCGCAGCAACCGCACCGCGGCCCGCCCGGCGGGCGACCCCACGGTCCGCACCGACCAGCAGGCGCTGAACTATTTCGGCTACGATGCCGGGGGCGCCGATGGCGTCACGGGCCGCCGGACCCGCGACGCGATCTCGCGCTATCAGGGCTATATGGGCTATCCGGTGACCGGCCAGCTCGACCCCTATCAGCGCCAGACCCTCGTCGGCGCCTATAACTGGGCGCAGTCAGGCGGCAACGCGAGCTATCCCGGCATCCAGGGACAGGAGCTTCTGCGCGCCTATTCGAGCTATGCCCGCGGCGGCAATTACTGCCAGGAGACCGGGCGCTGTGCGGGCGGCGGCTATGGCAGCCAGAACGCCTATGGCGGCGGACAGGGCTATGCCGGAGCCAACGGCTATCCGGCGGCCAACGGCTATCCCGCCGAAACCGGCTATGGCGCCAATGGCGCGATGCCGTCGCAGGTGCCGGTGCCGTCCTATCCGCAGCAGGGCGCGCCGCAACCCTTCCTGCAGCCGCAAGGCCAGGCGCCCCAGCAGGTCGCGAACCAGGTGCTGACAACGGGGGGCGCGCTGCCCGGCTTCGAGCTGCCCGACAGCACCGCGTATCGTTCGGTCGCCGATCACTGCCAGACCGTGCAGATGGTGTCCTCGGCCAATGGCGGGGCGGTGACCGGCCCGGCCGGGGTGACCAACCCGACCCAGGCGCTGGACGAACAGTTCTGCAGTGCCAGCACCTATGCCGTCAGCACCACCGAAAGCATGCTGAGCGGCGCCGGGGTCAGCGACGATCAGCTGGCCCAGAACTGCCAGCAGGTCGTCGACTTCATGCAGCCCGAGACCGACGCGCTGAGCGGCCGACAGGCCTCGGATCTGGCCGCCGCGGCCGAACAGAAGATCCGGCAATCCGCGGGCGCCGATCCGCAGGGTCTGATCCAGACCGGCGAGGTCTGCCTGGGCTATGGCTACCGCACCGACGATTCCGATCTGGTGCTGGCCGCCTCGATGCTTCTGGTCGGCGCCGGTGCCCGGCCCTATGCCGAGCTTCTGGGCCACCATCTGCGCGACGGGTTCGGGGTCGGGTCCGATCCGGCCAGGGCGCGCGGCTGGTATGACACGGCCTTCGCCGCGCTCGATAGCGGCGCCACGCCGGTCTTCCTGCCGAGCCAGAGCGCCCAGCGCGTGGCGATCATGCGGGCCGCCCTCGATGGCGGAGCGCCCGCCCCGGTGCTGACCGGTGCCTCGGCCGCGGGGGCCGCAGCGCCGGCCCCGGCCGCGCTGCCGAGCTTCAACATCGGCAACTGAGCCGGAGAAGCGGGCGGGGCGCCTCCGGAGCCCTGCCCGCCACAAGACCCGCCACGGGCATCAAGCCCAAGGGGCCGTCCTCGCCCGGGTCCCGGATCGGCGGGCGCCTGCCGGGACGGGGTCCAACCGCCGCCTCCGACGCCGATCAGCGGTCGACCCCGGCTGACGATACGCTATGTTCGGGCAAAACACCGTCCGGTCGCCGGATGTCAGTTGGAGGACATCGAGATGACACCCAGGGCTTTCCTGATCGCCGCCACCGCCACAGCCCTCAGCCTGCCGGCCCCGGCCCCCCTGCGGGCCGATACCGGCGATGTCGTCAAGCTGGGCATCGCCGCAGGCGCCTTCTTCTGCATGGCCAATCCGGGCCGCTGCGGGCTTGGCGGAAACCGCCAGACCCAACCCAGCGGCACCCCGCAGCGCGCTGCCGCGCCTGCGCCCGCCCCCCGGGCGGTCGCCGATCCGACGGTGCGCACCGACCAGCAGGCGCTGAACTATTTCGGCTATGAGGCGGGCGGCGCCGACGGCGTGATGGGCCGCAACACCCGCCAGGCGATCTCGCGCTATCAGACCTACATGGGCTATCCGGCGACCGGCCAGCTCGACCCCTATCAGCGGCAGACTCTCGTCGGCGCCTATAACTGGGCGCAGGCGGGCCGCGGTGCAGCCTATCCCGGGATCTACGGTCAGGAGCTCTTGCGCGCCTATCAGACCGAGACGCGCGGCGGCGACTATTGCCGCGAGACCGGACGCTGCCCGGTGCAGGGGGCTTCCACCGGCCAAACCACACAGCCCCGCCTGCCCGAGATGCCGACGCCCAGCGCCTCGATGGCCAATGCCTGCGCCAGCAGCCAGATGGTCACCAATGCCAGCGGTCCGGTCCTGACCCCGGCCGGGATCACCGGCCCCGACCGCGCGCGCCAGGCGATGGACGAACAATTCTGCAGCGCCAGCAGCTATGCCCTCAGCCGGTCCGAAAACCTGCTGGACGGCAGCGGCATGACCGATCAGACCCTGTCCGAGAACTGCCGCTGGGTCGTGGACCGGATGGCCGACCAGATCGGGCAGCTTGGCAGCCGCTCGGCGGTGGAACTGACCGAGGCCGCCGACCGGCGCGTTCGCGACATCGGCGCCGACATGCGCCAGATCACCGACGCGGCGACGGTCTGCCTGGGCTATGGCTATCGCACCGACGATGCCCGGGTCGCGCTGGCCTCGGCGCTGATGCTGGTGGGCACCGGCGCCCGGCCCTATGCCGAGCTGGTCGGCCACCACCTGCGCGGCGGCTACGGCACCGCGCGCAATCCCGATCAGGCGCAGGGCTGGTACGACATCGCCTTCGACGCGCTCGACCGGGGCGCCGATCCCGCCGTCCGGCCCAGCCAGAGCGGCGAGCGCGTGGCGGTGATGCGCGCCGCGCTGCGGACCGGGGGCCTTGCCGGTGGCGGCAATGCGACCTCGTCGACCGGGACCGGCATGCCGAATTTCAACCTC
This sequence comes from Rhodovulum sp. BSW8, assembly GCF_003314725.1. Taxonomy (NCBI): domain Bacteria; kingdom Pseudomonadati; phylum Pseudomonadota; class Alphaproteobacteria; order Rhodobacterales; family Paracoccaceae; genus Rhodovulum; species Rhodovulum sp. BSW8. The sequence continues at coordinate 55,492 of NZ_QNVX01000004.1, read as the reverse complement.
CGGCAGAACTGACCGGCGTCCGGACGCGATCCGGGTCCGTGCAGTCCCGGGCCGTCGGGTCCGGGACCCGCGCGGCGGTTGACCCGCTGTTTCAAATGCCATTAACTCAAGGCATAATTTCGCTTTGCGAATGCGTTTGATGACGGCGGATTGAGATGCTGCGTGCGGCGATTTTGGGAATGGCGCTGGGACTTCTGGCCATTGTCGGCGCAGCCGGATATGCGGCCCTTGCCGCCTGCCGGATCGAACTTGCGGTGCTGGACAGATGGCTTCCGCAAAGCTGCCCGTCGGATGCCGACATCGCGGCGGCCGCGCGGCTCGACGCGCTGCGCGACCTCAATCTGGCGCTCACGCGCGATATCCGCCGGACCGAGAACGAACTGGCCGCGCTGCAATGCGAAGCGGTGCCGCCCGCGCCCCCGCCCGCCCCTCTGCCCGCCCCTCTGCCCGAGCCCGAACCGGCCCCCGCGCCGGACAGCGCCGGGATCGACCCGGGCAGCTGGAACCGGGGCGACATCCGCGTGCTGGACGGCTGCTGGGAACTCGATTCCGATTTCCGCACCCGCGACATCCAGACCGGCCGGATCACCCATTACACCCAGTGGGAGATGTGCTTCGACCGCCAGGGCAACGGCCGCGAGACGATGACCGCCACCAATGGCACCACCTGCCGGGGCGCGGTCTCGGGCCAGTTCCTCGACCCAAGCGGCGCGGCGGCCGGCGACCAGCGTCTCGAGGTTCGCGAGCCGGGCAATCTGCGCTGTTCCGACGGCGGCTACATCCATCAGCGCATCATCACCTGCGAGCTGGCGGGCGACGGCAGCGCCAGTTGCGTGAACTTCCAGCCCGAGACCGGCGGCCGCGGCGAGGTCCGCCTGCGCCGCAGAACCGAGGACCAGTGACCATGGCCGAGCATTTCCTGACCAAGTGCCAGATCGAGCTGAGCCAGTGCCTCGAGATCGGCGGCGGGCTGGCGCTGGAAAGCCATGGCGCGCTGACCCAGGCGCTGCGCGAGCGGGTCTCGCCGGAGGCCGCCGCGCTGTTTGCCGAGCCGCTGCTGAGCCGCGGCAACGATTCCGCCCCGGCCAGCGTCGCCTGGTACACCGATCATCCCGGCGAAGGCCGGCCGCTGCGGGCGCTGGACGAGGCCGACCGGGTCAGGGCCGAAGCGGCGCTGAGCGAACGGCTGCGCGGCATCCGCGCCCATCTGGGCGATCCGGAGGACGGGCCGCTCTTTGGCGCGGCGCTGCATCTGGCAAACCATCCCGATGGCGATATCTGGGTGGTCGACGGCCAGCCGGTGATCCTGAACTGGGGCATGCTGCCCCCCGGCATGAGCCGCGACCCCGACACCCGGGGCGCCCATGTCGCGGCGACGCTGGGGCGGTTCCTGCCGCTGGCCGGGGCCCCGCCCCTGAGTGCCGCCGAGGCACTGGCCCGCCGGGGCGATGCCGCGCCCGCCGGGGCCGAGGCGGCGCCTCCGGTCTCTGGCGCCGGTCCCGCCGGGGCCGTCATCGCGCCCGACCCGGTCGCGCCCGAGCCCGTGCGGCGCGTCTGGCCCGGCCCCATCGCCTGGGTGCCGCTTCTGGTCCTGCTTCTGATCGCGGGCGGCGCGCTGGCCTGGCTGCTCATGCCCGGCACCCGGATCTTTCCGGCCCGCGCCCCCGACCCGGCCATCGACCGCGCCGAGGCCGCAGCCGCCGTGGCCGAGATCAACGCCTCGCTCGAACAGCGGCTGGCGCGGCTGCAGGCCGCGCTGGACGGCGCGCAATGCCGCCCCGACGGGACGCTGACCATGCCCGACGGGCGCACCATCGAGGGGCTGCTGCCGCCCGATCCGACCAACCCCGCCGACGCCCCCGGCAGCCGTGCCGCCGCAGATCCGCGCCCGATCCTGCCGCCCGATCCGGCGCGGGTGCAGGTGCCCTCGGACGGCGCCTCGGCGATGGACCTGACCTCGCTGCTGGAGCTGATCGAGGCGCGCACGGTGATGGTCGTGCGCTATATGGCCGATGCCGATACCCAGCCCGGCCAGCAGGTGCGGGCCGAGCGCGGATCGGGCTTCTTCGTCGGCCCCGACCTTGTGGTGACCAACAACCATGTGGTCGAGGGCGCGCCCGAGGACCGGATCTTCGTCACCAATCGCGGCCTTGGCCAGCAATATCCGGTGACGGTCATCAAGACCGCGGGCCCCTTCGGCAGCACCGGGCGCGATTTCGCCCTGTTGCGGGTGCATGGGGTGAACGCGCCCTATTTCACCCTGCTCAAGCCCGACCATTCGCTGAAGCTGCAAAGCGTGATCGCGGCGGGCTATCCCGACGACCTGCTGGGCGACTGGCGGGGCGGCACCGACCCGGTGCCGGACCTCGCGGTTACCGACGGCACCGTCAATGCCGAACAGGTGCTGACGCAGGGCACGCCCGCCATCGTGCATTCGGCGCCGATCTCGCAGGGCAATTCCGGCGGGCCGCTGGTCGACATGTGCGGCCGGGTCGTGGGGGTCAACACCTTCGTGCGGCAGGGCGCGCTGCGCAATCTGAACTTTGCGCTCTCTTCGGACGATCTGCTGGCCTTCCTCGAATCCGCCGCGCTGACACCTGCGACCGTCACCCGGCCCTGCCAGCCGCAACTGCTGCGCCCGATGGTGACGCCCGCAACACCCGACACGCCGGAGGATGCAGGCGCGGCCGCGCCCTCGACCGGGGTGCCGAACTTCAACCTCCGTTCCTCTCCCAGCGAATAGGACGGCGGCGATGTTCGAGGCGCTCATCGTCACCACCTCGTCGGCCGGGCTGACCGCGCTGGGCAGCCGCGAACAGCGGTCCTACGAACTGATCGCCGATACCGTGCGCGACCGGCTCGGCCCCGATCACGCGGCGCTGTTCGCCGAGCCGGTGGCGACCGAACAGGGCGACCGCTACGACTGGTACGCGCCGGTGCCGGGCCGGGTACGGCGGCTCGATGCGCTGACCCCCGAAGAGCGCGGGGCACTGCTGCAAAGGCTCGAGGCACTGCGCGCGGATATCGGGGCGCTGGCCGACGAGATCGGCGCCGAGGGGAGCCCGGCCGCCGAACGGCTGTCCGAGGCGTTGCGGAATGCGCTGCAGGTGCCGGGCGAGGACTGCATCCATGCCATCGGAGACGGTCCTGCACCGCAGCCGGTTCTGGTCAACTGGGCCTGGACCGGCGACCGCCAGCGGTCCGAGCGCGGGCAGTTGACCGGCGCGGCCCGGACCCCGCCGCGCGCCCCGGTCGCTGCGGCTGCGGCCGGGGCGTCGGCCACCGGCGCCGGGATCGGCACGGTGCCCGACGGCGCCGCCGCTGCGGTCGCGGCGCGGGGCGGCGGAATCGGGCTTTGGCCGCTGCTGCTCTGGCTCGGCTGGCTGATCCTTGCGCTGATGCTGGCCGCGATCGTGGCGCTTCTGGTCCCGGCCTGCGGATTGCGCGGGCTTGCGGGTGTCTCGTTCTGCCCCGCGCCGCCGCCCGAGGCCTCGGCCGCCGATGCCAGCACGCTGATCCTGCAGGATCAGATCGACCGGATCGAGCGCGAGATCGCCATTGCCGACCGGGCCTGCCAGCCAGCCCCCCCTCCGCCGCCACCGGCCGCCGCGCCCGTCGAGGAAAGCCGCTATGACCGCGCGCTCGACGATGCGGGGGCGACGCGGGGCGATCTGAACTTCTCGCTGTTCTGGACCGGCGCCTCGGATATCGACCTGGCGGTCACCTGCCCGACCGGCGCCCGCATTTCCTATCGTGCCAAGAACGTCTGCAACGGCCGACTGGATGTCGACAGCAATGTCGACGATATCCGTCCCGACCCGGTCGAAAACGTCTATTTCAACGGTCCGGCCGCCGGCGGCTACCGCGCCACGGTCACCCTGTTCTCGGACCGCACGCGCGGTCCCGACAGCTTCAAGCTGCTGATCCGCCATGGCGACGTGTCGCGGATCGAAGAAGGCACCCTCGGCCGTCAGGGCGAAAGCTGGACCACCACCATCAACTATCCCGGATTGCCATGATCTCTGACCGCAAGGAACAGCTTCGGCCGCTCGTGAACTGGCACGAGGACATCACCGTGGTGCCCTTTTCCGGCATCCAGATGCTGGATTTCGGCTTTGCCATCGACAAGCTGACCGCGCGCCCCTGGCGGTTCATCGAGCGCACCGTCGATGACGCGCCCGAAGAACGGATGCTGATCCCGCTGACCGGCAACGAAGACCTCGACGCGCCGCTCGAAGCTGCCGCCAGGCCCGATGACGATGAATATTCGGTCCGTCCCGCCGCAGCGCTGGAACCCTTCCTGTCGAAATGGGTGCCGGTGCCGGTCCTGCGGATGAAATCCGAACGCGGCCCCGCGGGCGAGGAACGCTTCGATCCCGGCCCCTCGACCTGGGCGCGGATGCGGGTGGTCGAGCTGGCCGCCCCCGACCCCGAGACCGGCCATACCCACCGGGTGCAGATCGCGCTCGATACCGCGCTGACCGCGCAGGATCAGTCGGCCCATTACGTCGCCCCCCAGATCGCCGATGCCGAGAACCCGCGCGATTTCCGCTTCGTCTCGGACCCCGCACAGATGGACTGGTTCCTGCGCCGGATCGAGGACGGCGAAGACGGCCAGCCACGCGACCCGCAACTCTGGGTGTCGGACTGGCTGAAGGAGCTGTTCCTGGGCTTCAAGCGGGCCGAACGGCCCGGGCGCAACATTTCCGAGGACACCCTGCCGCATCAGTTCGAGCACTGGGCGCGCTATCTCACCTGTCTGCAAGTCATCGACCAGGCGGTGAAGATCCCGAAGATCCGCTTCGTCAACACCGTCTCGGAACGCGATGCGGTGACGCCGGTCGATGTCGATCTGGTGCTGGATGTGGGCAATTCGCGCACCTGCGGCATCCTGATCGAACGCTTCCCGGGGGAATCCCGGGTCGATCTGGTGCGCTCCTTCCCGCTCGAGATCCGCGATCTGTCGCGGCCAGAGCTTTACTATTCGGGCCTGTTCGAAAGCCGGGTCGAATTCGCCGAGCTGAAATTCGGCGATGACCGCTTCGCCAGCCGCTCGGGGCGCCGGAACGCCTTCATGTGGCCGGGCTTCGTGCGCGTCGGCCCCGAGGCGCTGAGGCTGATCCAGCGCGAGGAAGGCACCGAGACGATGTCGGGGCTTTCGTCCCCGAAACGCTATCTCTGGGATGACGAGGCGCGCCAGCAGGACTGGCGCTTTCACAACCATGTCGACCCGAACAACCTGCCCAAATCGGTGCGCGCCGCGATGCGCCAGCTGAACGAGGCGGGCGACGTGATCGAACAGGTCCGCCATGAGGAAAAGCAACGCCTGCGCCGCCGCGGCCGCACGCCCTCGGACCGCGCGATCCGGCCGCGCTTTTCACGCTCGTCGCTGTTCGGCTTCATGCTGGCCGAGATCTTCAGCCATGCGCTGGTGCAGATCAACGACCCCGCCTCGCGGTCGCGCCGGGCGCAGTCGGACCTGCCGCGCAGGCTGAACCGCATCATCCTGACCCTGCCCACCGCGACGTCCGTTCAGGAACAGGCGATCATGCGCAGCCGCGCCGAGGGCGCGCTGAAGATGGTCTGGGCGATGCTGGGCATGGACGAGGCGCTGGACCGCTACAAGACCAAGCCCGCCGTCACCGTCGAATGGGACGAGGCCAGCTGCACCCAGCTGGTCTATCTTTACAGCGAGATCACCCAGAAATTCGACGGCAATATCGACGCCTTCCTGCGTCTGAAGGGCCGCGACCGGGTCCGCCCCGGCGAGGCCGCGCCCAGCCCCAGCCTGCGCCTCGCCTGCATCGACATCGGCGGCGGCACCACGGACCTGATGATCTCGACCTACTGGTCCGAGGCCAACCGCGTGCTGCACCCGGTGCAGACCTTCCGCGAGGGCTTTCGGGTTGCGGGCGACGACATGCTGCAACGCGTGGTCTCGGGCATCGTGCTGCCGCGTCTGCAAACCTCGATCGAGGCCGCGGGCGGGCGCTATGTCGGCGAGAAGCTGCGCGAGCTTTTCGCGGGCGATATCGGCGGGCAGGACCAGCAGGTGGTGCAGAAACGCCGCCAGTTCGCGCTGCGCGCGCTGATGCCGCTGGCGGTCGCGATCCTGACCCATTCCGAGACCGCCGCCGAATACGACCGCTTCGATCTGTCGGTGGCCGAAACGCTGGGCCTGCCCCGGCCTGCGCCCGAACCCGACGAGGATGGCGTGGCGCCGCCCCGGACCGGCCCGGCCGAGCCGCTGATCTCGACCGAGATCCTGGCCTATATCGAACAGGCCGCGCGCGATGTGGGCGCCCCGGACTGGCGGTTTGCCGATGTGGTGCTGACCACCTCGCGCGAGGATGTCGACGCCATCGCCCGCGAGGCCTTCCAGAAGGTGCTGGGCAACATGGCCGAGGTGATCGACCATCTGGGCGTCGATGTGGTGCTGCTGACGGGTCGGCCCTCGCGGCTGCCGGCGGTGCGGTCCATCGTCGAGGAACTGCTGGTGGTGCCGCCCTATCGGCTGGTCTCGATGCATACCTACAAGACCGGGCGCTGGTATCCGTTCCGCGACCCGATCACCCAGCGCATCGGCGACCCGAAAAGCACGGTCGCGGTGGGCGGCATGCTGATCGCGCTGTCCGAAAGCCGGATCCCGAACTTCAAGGTCACGACCGGCGCCTTCCAGATGAAATCGACCGCCCGGTTCGTGGGCGAGATGGATTACAATGGCCAGATCCTCGACGAAAAGCTGATGTTCTCGGAACTCGATCTCGATACGAAGGGCGGCGCGCAGGAAGCCACGGTCGCCATGTTCTCGCCCGTCCATATCGGCTCGCGGCAATTGCCCATCGAACGCTGGACGACGACGCCGCTGTTCCGGCTCGACTTCGCCAACCCGAATGCCCAGCGGCGGCCGACGCCGATCCGGGTGACCTTCGAAAAGGCCGATTACGACGATGACGACCGCGAGGATTCAGAAGCCAAGCTGCGACGCGAGGCGCTGCGCGAGGCCTTCGAGATCACGCAGGTCGAGGATGGCGACGGCGGCGGGATGAAGAATGGCGATGTCGTGCTGAAGCTGCACACGCTGGGCTTTGACGACGAATACTGGATCGACACCGGCGTGTTCCGGTACTGAGGGGGCAGGATGACGACGAAGGACCAGCTTGCCGAACGATGCGCCCGGGTCGAGGGCGCGGCCCGCCGGGCGCTTGACTGGGTGGCCGACCCCGAGAATGCCGAAACCGTCGGGCTCGAGCGCAAGTCGCTGGTGCAGGCCTTGCGCAAGGGCGCGCGCCGGGCGCAGAAGCTGGGGCGCGCGGCACGGACCAAGATGTCGGTCAGCGTCTTCGGCCCGTCGCAGGCGGGGAAATCCTTCCTGGTCTCGGTGCTGGCGCGGCCCGAAAACGGCCGTCTGGTGGCCGATTTCCAGGGGCCCGGCGGCCAGCTCGACTATATCCGCGAGATCAACCCAGAGGGCGAAGGCGAATCGACCGGGCTTGTCACCCGCTTCACCATGACCAAGGCGCCCTGTCCCGAGGGATTTCCGATCCGGCTGGTGCTGCTGTCCGAGGCCGATGTCGCGCGGACCATCGTCAATTCCTTCTACATGGATGGCGACCAGTCCGAACCCGTGCCCGAGCCCGAGGCGATCACCGCGCATCTGGCCGCCTTCCGCGCGAAAGCGGGCGGCGCCGAGGTGCCGGGGGTCAGTTACGAGGACGTTCTGGAAATCGCCGATTACGTCAATCGCAGCTTCGGGCGCGCGGCCTATGCCGCCGGGCTCAAGACCTTCTGGGAGGATGCCGCCCTGATCGCGCCGAAGCTGGCCGTCGCCGACCGCGCCGCCCTCTTCGCGATCCTCTGGGGCGGGCATGCGCCGCTGACCGATCTTTACATCCGTCTGGGCGAGGCGCTGCAGACGATCCGGAACGCCGAGGAAGTGCATGCGCCGCTGGCCGCCCTGACCCCGCGCGAGACCTCGATCATCGACGTGAAGACGCTGCACGGGCTTTATGGCGAGGCGGGCGACAGCCTGCCGCTGTGCCTGCCCTCGGGCGCCCGGGTCGAGCTGCCGCGCGCGCTGGTCTGCGCGCTGGCGGCCGAGCTGGTGATGCCGATGCAGACCCGGCCCTACGATCTGTTCGACGAAACCGACCTGCTGGACTTCCCCGGCGCGCGCAACCGGTTCGAACAGCCGCTGTCGAAGACCCTGATCGAGCCCGAGAAGACGGTCACCCAGCTCTTGCTGCGCGGCAAGGTCGCCTATCTTTTCGACCGCTATGTCGAGAACCAGGAAATCACCTCGATGCTGCTCTGCGTGCCGGACAGCAATATGGAAACGCTGGACCTGCCGGGGTTGGTCGAAAACTGGATCGCGATGACCCATGGCGCCAGCGCGAAACAGCGCGCGGCAAGCCGCTGCATCCTGTTCTTCGTTCTGACCAAGTTCGACAAGCATCTGGGCGAAAGCGCTGCCGGCGGCGGCGAGGAAACCCGGTTCGAACGCCGGATGCAGGCCTCGCTTCTGGAGAAATTCGGCCGGGGCAAGGACCCCTGGGTCGACAGCTGGACGCCGGGGCGGCCCTTCGACAATTGCTACTGGCTGCGCAACCCCAACTTCTTCGTCGAAGGGCTGATCGACTATGACGACGCCAAACGCGAAATCCGCATCCGCCCCGAAAAGGAGGCGCGGCTGGCCGAGCTGCGCGCGGGCTGCCTGGAGGCCGCCAGCGTCCAGCGCCATTTCGCCGATCCCGCCGCCGCCTGGGACGCGGCACTCGGGCTGAACGATGGCGGCGTCAGCTACCTGATCGGGCGGCTGGCCGAGGTCTGCACCCCGGACAGCAAGATCGGCCAGATCGGCGTGCAGCTCGACAAGCTGGCGGGCGATCTCGCCGCCGATCTGGCGCCCTTCCATGTCTCGGACGATATCGGTCGGCGCATCGAGGAAAAGCGCGAGGCGGCGGCGGCGATCATCGACGAGTTGGAAATCGCGCTGCAGCGGCATCGCTTCGGCGCGGTGCTGGCGGCGCTGATGGTCGATCAGGATCTGGTGCAGGACCGGATCTCGCGGGTGCCCTCGTCGATCCGGATCTCGCAGGCGGTCTCGAGCGCGGCCATCGCCCGCCCCTCGGCCGACACCGCGCACGCGGCCGCACCCGCGCGCCCCGGACGGCCGCTGCGCCCCGGACGGGCCGCGGGCGCCGATCTGGCGCTGGCCGAGGCGCCCGCCGCCGCCCCCAAGTCCGGCAATGGCAATGGCACTGGCAACGGCACCGACATCCGCACCATGACCGCCGAGACCTTCCAGGCCGAAAGCGCGGTCGAGGTCTGGATCGAGGGGCTCAAGCGGTTCCGCGAGGATGTCGAGACGGTGGGCCATTTCGGGCTGAGCCCCGCATCGGTCGCGACGCTCTCGGCCGAGCTGACCCATGCGCTGCGGCGGATCGGCGTGGTCGACCGGGCCCGCGCCCAGCTCAAGGCGATGGCCTTCGGGCTGACCGTCGACAAGCAGGCCGAGCCCGCCGCCATCGTCTGTGCCGAGCATATCAACCGCTTCGTCTCGGTGCTGGGCACCGACGCCCTGCCCGAGGCCCAGCGCGCCCGGGTCGAGCTTCCGGAGGGCGGCAGCCGCCCGGTCTTCGCGCCCCGCCCCGGCGCCGAGGATGCCGACGGCCTGCCGCCCGAGCCGCGCCCGACTGCCGAAGAGACCTGGACCGACTGGGTCTTCGCGCTCGATGCGATGTTCGTCGCCAATGCCAAGGACACCGATGCGGGCACGGTCAATATCGCGCAGAACCTCAGGCTGGGCGAGATCCTGGCCGATTTCGGCGCGGGAGGCGCATAGGCCATGGCCCTGACGGTCCGCCCCGATCCGCACCGCCCCTCGGGGGGCTATGCCGAACTGTCGGCCGCGTCCGACGCGCTGCCCGAGACCGAGGCCACGGTGTCGGTCTTCGACGCCTTTTCGGAACGCTTCCTCGGGATTGACGGCTGGCAGTCGGACCGGGCCGAGTTCGGACCCTATCCGGTGGTGCAGGACGGCGGCCGCGCGACGCTGGTGATCGGCCCCGAGATCGTCAACCGGATCGAGGAATATGCCGCGCTGAAGATCCGGGTGAACCGGGTCGAGGCCGATATCAGCTGGCCCGACGACGTGGTCCCGATGCCGGGCGCCGCCCGGATCGGCGGGCTTGCCGTCGCACGCGCCGCTCCGGCGCGGGGGGCCGGGGCGCTGACCGGCAAGGCGCCGGGCGCCGGGACGCCGACGCCCGGGACACCCGAAACGCCCGGGACCGCCACCGAGACCGCAACCGAGACCGCAACCGGGACCGCTGCCCCCAAAGCCCGCTCGCGCCTGCCGCTGATCGCCGGGCTGTCGGTGCTGGCGCTGCTGATCGCGGGCGGTGCGCTGGCCTGGTTCCTGATGCAGCCGCCCGCGCCGATCGTCACCGAGACCCGCAAGACAGCCCCCGCGCCTCCGCCGCCCCCCGACCCCTGCGACGCCGAGGCGCTGGCCGGGCTCGCCGGTCTGCCCTTCGCCGAAGGCCGGGCGCTGATGACCAGTTGCGGGGCGCGGGTGACGCCGCAACAGGCGCTGGCGGCCCTTGAGGCCGGGGCCGATGCGGGCGACGCCGGGGCACTGCTGCTTTTCGGCGAGATCTACGACGAAGGCGCCAATGACGACCCAGTCGAGACCGAGATCGGGCTAAGCCTGACGCCCAGCGGCTCGAAAGCCGCCGACTATTATGCCCGGGCACGGGCCGCAGGCAGCGCCGAGGCCGGGGCCCGTCTTGACCGTCTCTGTCCCGAGTTGCGCGCGGCCTCGGACACGCTGTCGCGAAGCGCCGCCGAGGAGTATTGCCGTCCATGATCCGCGCCCGCCTTTGCCCGGCTCTGTCCGCCTTCGCCCTGTCGCTGGCCCTGATCCAGACGGGACCGGCGCTGGCCCGGCCCCTGCTGATCGAGGGCACCTCGACCGTCTATCAGCGCGTTCTGACCCGGCCGGGGGCGGCGCTTCACGACGCGCCGGGCGGCCCGGTTTCCAGCCGCTATCCGGCCTTCCAGCCGCTTTACGTCTTTGCCCGGCAGGACGGCTGGGTCCAGATCGGCCCGTCCTCGGCCGCGGCCCCCGCCGGCTGGGTCGAGACCGAGACCGTGGTCGACTGGAACCAGAACATCGTCGCGGCCTTCACCAACCCCGCCGACCGCGCCCGGTCGCTGATGTTCAGGACCGAAGGGGGCTTGCGCGGCTTCATGGAGGACGAGGCGCTGGTCGACACCCTGGCCCGGCTGATCGAGAAGGCCGAAACCGGGATGCTGACGCCCGAGGATGGCGTCGTCTCGATCGAGCCCGAGAATTTCGTCAATATCCGCGACCGCTTCTACATCCTGCCGATCCTCGATTTCGTCGAGGACCTGCACCCGATGACCTATGACCCGAACCTGCTTCTGAAGGTGGCCTCGGTGCCGCTGCGGGACGAATTGCCCGCGGCGGCGGCCGAGGCCTCGTCCTCGGCCGGAAGCTTCGATACCGGCGTCGTCTTCGTCTTCGACACCACCAAGTCGATGCAGCCCTATATCGAGCTGACCCGCAAGGCGCTGGCCAAGATCATCTTCGACATCAACGGCACCGATATCGGCGACCGGATCAATTTCGGCATCGAGGCCTTCCGCGACAATCCAGAGGCCGCCCCGGGGCTCGACTACCGCACCCGCCAGGTGATCCCGCTGGCACGCCGCATCAACCAGCTGCCGGTGCTGGAGGCAATCGACAACACCCGCGCCGCGACCGTGTCATCGCCGGGCTTCAACGAGGACAGTCTGGCCGGGGTCGAGGACGCGATCCGCCAGACCGACTGGGACCAGACGGCCTCGGGCGACCCGTTCGACGCGCGCTACATCATCCTCGTGACCGATGCCGGCCCCAAGGACCCGCGCGATCCCAATGCCCGGTCGGAAATCGGCCCGGTCGAGATCCAGCGCGATGCCGAGGACCGCAACATCGTCATCATGACGCTGCACCTCAAGACCGATGCCGGGGCCGCCAATCACGATTATGCCGCCGACCGCTACCGGCAGCTGTCGCGCTTTGCCGGGCGGCAGTTCTACTACCCCATCGAGGGCGGCTCGGAACAGGCTTTCGAGGATACCGTGACGTTGCTGGTCACGGCCCTGACCGATCATGTGCGGATGGCACTGGGGCAGGCCCGGGTGCAGGCCCCCGAGGACCGCGACGACGATCTGGAGTTCCTCGGCCACGCGCTGCAACTGGCCTGGCTGGGCACGCGCGAGGGCACCCGCGCGCCCGATGTCTTCGAAAGCTGGGTGACCGAACGGGCGGCCGAAAAGCCGCAGGCGCTGGCCATCGAGCCGCGGCTTCTGGTCACCAAGAACGAGATGGCGACCATGGCGGAGCTGCTCGACAACCTGACCCGGATCGCCGAGACGACGCGCGGCGAGGACGAGGCGCGGGATTTCTTCCGGCAGGTGCGCGGCGTCATCGCGCAGATGGCCCAGAACCCCGACCGGCTGGTCGCGACCGATGCCGACAGCCTCGGCGGCGCGCTCGAATATCTCGAGCGGCTGCCCTATCGCAGCCAGCTTCTGCAAACCGACGAAACCCGCTGGATGTCGGGGCCGATGGTGCGGCGCGAGATCATCGACGGCATGCGCCAGAAGCTGACCCAATATCGCAAATGGCTGTACGATCCGTCCGTCTGGACCGCGCTTTACGAGGGCGCGCCCGATGGCGAGCAGGTCTTCGCCATGCCCTTCGACATCCTGCCCTGAGCCGATGGCGGACGCGCTTGTCCTCCGCGATCTCGGGGTCTCGCTTGCCGATGGCGACCGGGGCTTCGCGTTGCGGGTGCCGGAGCTTTCCATTGCCGCGGGCGAGACCGTCGGCCTGACGGGACCCAGCGGCACCGGCAAGACGCTGTTGCTGGAACTTCTGGGCCTCTTGCGCGTGCCCGATGCGGGCGGGGTCTACCGGCTCTGCCCGGGCGATGCGCCAGAGCGCGATCTGACGGCACTCTGGACCCGGCGGGGCCGGATCGCGCGTCTGCGCGGGCGGCTTTTCGGTTTCGTGCCGCAAACGGGCGGGCTTTTGCCCTTCCTGACGCTTTCCGAGAATGTCGCTCTGCCCCAGCGGATCTGCGGCCGTCCCGACCCCGGTCTGGTCCGCGACCTGATCGACCGGCTCGGGCTTGGCCCGGTCGCGGGGCTGCGTCCCGAACGGCTGTCGATCGGCCAGCGCCAGCGCACGGCCATCGCCCGGGCACTGGCACACCGGCCGCGCTTCGTGATCGCGGATGAACCGACCGCGGCGCTCGACCCGGAAAATGCCGCCGAGGCGATGACGCTTCTGTTCGAGGCCGCCGGGCGCACCGGCAGCGCGGTGATCGTCTCGTCGCACGATCTGGACCTGCTTGGCCGCTTTGCGCTGACCCGCTACCGGCTGGCGCTTGACCCCGACCATGCACCGGGCCGCCCGGTCAGCCGCCTGATCGCCGCAGAAGACGGACAGGAGGCGGCATGACACTGCTGGTCACACTCGCGCTTCGGGCGCTTTTCCGCGACTGGATCTTTGTCTTTTGCAATGTCGCGGTGCTGGCCGGCGTGATCGTGCCGCTGCTGGTGCTTTATGGGGTGCGGAACGGGGTCTATGACGCGCTGATCGGCGATCTGATGGCAAACCCTGCGACGCTGCAGATCGACACCGCGGGCAATCAGAGCTTCACCCCCGCCGATCTGGCCGAGGTGCAGGGCTGGGAGGATGTGCGCTTTGCCACGCTCAAGACCCGCAGCCTCTTCGATTACGTGAACGTCCGTGCGACCGGCGGGCGCGGGCGGCAGGAGGCGCTGATCGCGCCCTCCGGCACGGGCGATCCGATGATCGCGCCGCTGCCCGGGCTGGGGCCCGACGAGGTCGCGGTCTCGCCCGCGCTGGCCACTCAACTCGGACTGTCTGCGGGCGATGGGGTCGAGATCTTCACCCAGGCCGAAAACCGGCCGCGTCAGCTGGTGCTGAACGCGCGGGTTGCGGGTGTGCTGCCCCCCGGGCGGATCGACGGGCGGGTGGTGATGGCCGATATCGTCCTGCTCGATCTGATCGAGGCCTTCTATGACGGCTACGCCCTGCCCGACCATGGCATCGACAGCGGCAAGCCGCTGGCCGGGCGCGCCGGAAGCTTCGAGGGGATGCGGGTCTATGCCGCCGCGCTCGACCGGCTGGCGCCCTTGCAGGACCGGCTGGAAACCCGCTTTGGCGTTCGGACGCTGGCGCGCACCGCCGAAGTGACCTCGGTGCTGACGCTCGGGCGCAATCTGGGGCTGGCGCTGGCGCTGACCGTGGCCGTGGCGGCGGCGGGGCTTGCCGCCTCGCTGATCTTCGGCTTCTGGGGCGAGGTCGTGCGCACGCGCCGGACGCTGGCCAATCTGGGGCTCTTGGGCCTGCCGCAATGGCAGCTGTCGCTGTTCCCGGTGGTGCAGGCGCTGGTCACAGCCGTTCTGGGGCTTTGCGTGTCCTTCCTGCTGTTCCGCCTGACCGCCGCGCTGGCCGAGCGGCTGTTCGAGACCGGGCTGACCGAGCGCGGCGGGCTGGTCTCGGTGTCGCCCGCCGAAGCCTTGGCCATCGCGGCGGCCGTGATCGCCTTCGTCGGCTGCGCCTCGCTGGCGGCGGCGCGGGCGGCGCTGACAACCGACCCGGCCACCGTCCTGAGGGAAGAGACATGAAAGCTGCGGCCCTTGCCATGTCGCTTCTGCTGGCCGCGCCCGCCGCTGCCGGGGTCACCTGGGACAGGGACCAGTACGATCCGGGCGGTGCGACCGCGTCTGCCGACCTGATCCTGCCGATGCCCTGCGGCGGAGCGATGGCCTTCCAGCGCGTCGTGGTCCCGGTCGAGGCCGACGACCCGCTGGCCGACCGCCGGATCCGGGTCGGCCAGTCCGACCCCGAGACCGGCTATTCCGACTATCTGCGCACCGCCTATCTGCGCGGCGCCTTCCCCGGCCCCGCGCCTGGCGACAGCGTCTATTACATCGCCCGCTACGAGATGACCCGCGCCCAGGGCCGGGCGCTCATGGGCGATTGCAGCCCGCCCAAACGGATTGACCGGACCGCGCTGGGGGGGCTGTCCTGGTTTCGCGCGGTCGAGCTGTCGCGGCGCTATTCCGAGTGGTTGTTGACCGAGGCCCGCGACGCGCTGCCGCCCGAAACCGACGGCCGGGCCTATCTGCGGCTGCCGACCGAGACCGAATGGGAATTCGCCGCCCGCGGCGGAGCGGCCGTCGACCCCACGGTCTTTCCCTCGCGGCGCTTCTTCGGCGAGGGCGATCTGTTCGATTATGCCAAGGTGGTGGGCTCGGCGCGCGGCGCGCTGCTGCCCGTGGGGCTGACGAGGCCCAACCCGCTGGGGCTTTACGACATCTACGGCAATGCCGAGGAACTGATGCTGGAGCCCTACCGGCTGAACGCGGTCGGGCGCGAGCATGGCCAGGCGGGCGGGCTGGTCACACGCGGCGGCTCGGTCCTGTCGGCGCCCGCGCAGGTCTATTCGGCCGAGCGCACCGAATACCCGCTTTACAGCGCCTCGGACGGCAGCGCGACGGCAGGCGAGACCTTCGGTCTGCGGCTGGTGCTCAGCCGAAGCGTCGCCTGGTCCGACCCGGTCCTGCGCGAGATCAAGGCGGGCTGGATCGCGCGAACCGAAGATACGGGCCGCGGCGGGGCCGACCAGACCCCCCTGGGTACGCTGACCGAAATGATCGACGAGGAAATCGACCCCCGCCGGAAGGCCGCGTTGCAGGAATTGCAACTCGAGGTCCGCCGTTCGGCCGAGGAAGCGACCGCGGCCTTCGGCGAGGCTGCCAAGTCGAACCTTCTGAACGGCGCGGTTCTGGTCGGCGCGATGCTTGCGGGCCGCCAGGAAGAAGCACGGATGAGCAGCGAACTGATCGGCATCGCCGACCAGACCCGGCTGTGCAGCCGCCCCGAGCAATGCACAGCCCTGCGGGGCGCGGGTGCCCAGCTGATGACCAAGCTCGCCACCCTGCGCGAGGTACAGAAAACCTACCTGCTGTCGCTGCGCTCGGCGGTCGAATCCCTGACCGAAGGCGCCGATTCTCAATTGACCGGCGATGCGTTGCGGCTTTTGCAGGGCGAGCTTTCGGCCTCGTCGCAACGCCAGATCCTCGACAACCTGACCCGATTCTCGGCAGTGCTCGACGCCTACCGCGATCATCCCGACATGTCAGAGGACGAATTGCACGCGCTGGTGCTCTCTCGCTGAACGCAACCGGAGCGACCTGCCCGGTGCGACGTCGGGCCGCGGGAAAAGCGCAGTTCCCGCCGCATGTATTGGTGTCGGGGGCCCCCCTTTGAACTGAATGTTAAGACCCCGAACGGTATCGCATTTCGGAATTGCTCACGAAACCGGGTGTCCGATGCGCGCCGTTTCCTTCCTGCTGCTCATGCTCGTCCTTGCCTGCCCGCCGACCCCCGGCCGGGCCGCCGGGGGCATCGACCGCGATTCCGTCCGCTTCGCCCAGCTCGCCACGACCGAGGGGCCGTCGGGCGATATGGGCGCCGACATCCGCGACGGCCTTCTGGCCGCCTTCGATGAAGTCAACCGCGCAGGCGGTGTGCGCGGCCGCAAGCTTCTGCTCGACACCTTCGACGATCATTACGAACCCGGTCGGGCGATCGTGCTGGCCCGCGATGTGGCCGAGGGCGACACCCATGCGGCCTTCATCGGCCAGGTGGGCACCGCGACACTGAAAGCGGTGCTGCCGGTCGCGAACCGCTCGGGCATGCCGATGATCGCGCCCTTCACCGGCGCCGATTTCGCCCGGGCAGAAACGGCCGGACGGGTGTTGAACCTGCGCCCGAGCTACGATCAGGAGACCGAGGCCGCCGTGGCCGAACTGGTCGACCGGATCGGGCTGAAACGGATCGCGGTCTTCTATCAGGACGACTATTTCGGGGCGGCCGGGCGCGACGGGGTGATCCGGGCGCTGGCCCGGCGCGATCTCGAAATGGTCGCCGAGGGGCGCTACACGCGCAACACCGTGGCGGTCAAGGTCGCCGCACTGATGCTGGCCGATGCGGCGCCCGACGCGGTGATCCTGGTCGCCAGTGCGGGTCCCGCCGCACGCATGATGGGCATCGCACGCGAGCTGGGCCTTGAGACCCGGTATCTGGCGCTGTCGACCGTCGATCCCGCGACGCTCGCGGCCGAGGCCGGGGCGGACGCGGCCGGGACATTGTTCTGCGAGGCCGTGCCCTCGCCCTTCGACACGGATCTGCCGGTGGCTGCGGACTACCGCGCCGCGCTGAAGGCGGCGCTGCCCGAGGCGACGCCCGGCTTCGGGTCGTTCGAGGGGTATCTGTCGGGCCGGCTGGCCATCGAGGCCCTGCGCGAGGCAGGGGCAGAGCCCACGCGCGACAAGCTTGCCGAGGCGCTCGACCGGCTTGGCGACATCGATCTTGGCGGTCTCGTGCTGCGCTTCGGCCCAGGCGACCGGCAGGGGCTCGATGCGGTCGGGATCTACCGCCTGACCGGGGATGGCACCCTCGTCCCCGCAGGGACCGCTCCCTCGGGGACGTGACATGCCCCGCGGGGCCGAAGGGATCCGCAGGGCAAAGAGGACTTTCGCACGCCGGAGGATACGATGGCGAGTTTCATTTCAAGAGTGTTCGGAAGCATAGCGCTCAAGGTCGCGACCGGCTTCCTCGCCATGGGCGCCATGACGGGCGGCGCGATCGCGATCAGCCTCATGGTGTTCGCCGCGATGTCGGGTGCGCTCGACCGTCTGCTGGGCGAACAGCTGCCCGGCATCAAGGACAGCGTCTCGGTGATCGAGAATACGGGCGAGATCCGCGGCGCGCTGACCGGCATGCTGTTGGCGGGCAGTCCCGCCGCCGTCGACGTTTCCTTCGCCGCGCTGAAGGCGCGCGAGGAAGACCTCGGCCGGTCGATCGACAACCTTTCGCCCGAGGTCGCGCGCGATCTTCACCCGATGCTGAACAGTCTCGATGCGGCGGCGCACGAGATGCGCGCGGCGCTGGGGCTTCGCTTCGACAGCAGCGACCGGATGACCGGCCAGGTGGTCAGCTTCACGCGCCTGGCCGAAGAGACCCGCGCCCGGCTCTTTCAGCTCAGCGACGACGCGGCCTATGACATGACGCTTGCCGGCCAGCAGACCGGCGAAACCGTCACCTACACCCTCGACCATCTGGTTGGCACCGACTTCGTCGCGGCAACCCTGATCCTGAAGGTCCGCGCCGAAATCAACTTTCTGGGCGGTCTGGCGCTGGCGATCTCGAAGTCCGAGGATGCCGCCTATACCGCGATCATGCGCGACATGGCCGATACCAGCCTCAACGCCCTCGACGTGGCGCTCGGCCGCCTCGCCGAGATGCAGACGGTCGAGGACTACCTGCCCGCCCTGGTCGAGACGCACGAGTCCTTCGAAAAGCTCGCCCGGCGCGGCTTCCGCCTGCGCAAGGGGTTGACCGAACTGGTCCTGGAACAACGCGAAACCAGCGAGAAGGCCCTGAGCGGCGCGATGGACGACCTGACCTTCGACCTGATGACCGGCGCGCGCGATGCGGCCCAGTTCAACGGCGAGGCGATCGAGCGGCTTCTGACCAACGAGGTGCAGCAGATCCGCGACACCGCCGATATCGGCCTGTCGGTCGAGAAACTGATCGCGACCGCCTTCCTCGGGGCCATCGCCCAGGATGTCGACGAGGCGGCGAAGATCCAGGACACGCTCGATGGGCTTGTCGCCGAACTCGAGGCGGTGGTCGCCCGCAGCTACGTGCCCGACGACCTGCAAGAGTTGATCGCCCGGATCGCGGGCGAAACCTCGGCCGAGACCGGCATCGTTGCCACCCGTCTGGCGCTTCTCGATGCCCAGGACCAGGCCGAAGACCGGTCCCTGACCGCCAATGACCGGCTTGGCGAGATCGCGGCGGCCGTCCGGCTCACCAGCGAAGAGGCCATCGCCAATGCACATGAGGCGGGCGATGCCATCCTGCTTCAGGCGGGTGAGGCGCGCGACCGGCTGATGATGCTGGCCGTCGCCAGCGGCACCGTCGCAGTGCTGGCCATCGTGCTGTCCTGGGCGCTGATCGTCTGGCCGATCGGACGGCTGACCGGCATCACCGACCGCCTGGCCCGGGGCGAGATGACCGAAATTCCGGGTTTCCGGCTTTTTGGCGGCGAAGTCGCGCGGCTCGCCGGCGCGCTTCTGGTCTTCCGCGACAACCTCGCCGAACGTGAGCGGCTGCGCGCCCATGAACGCGAGGCCGAAGCCGAGGAACGGCGCCGCGCCGACGAGCAGAAGGCCATGGTCAGGGAATTGGCCGGCGGCTTGCAGGCGCTGGCGGCGGGCGATCTCACCCGGACCCTTTCGACCCCCTTCCCGCCCGATTACGAGGCGCTGCGGGCCGATTTCAACGCGACCCTCGCCACACTCAACGACATGATGGCGACCATCGCGCTCAATGCAACCGCGATCCGGTCGCGGGCGGCCGAGATGGGCGCCTCGTCGGACGACCTGTCGCGCCGGACCGAGAATCAGGCCGCCACGCTTGAGGAAACCGCAGCGGCGCTCGACCAGCTGACCGCCAGCGTGCGCGCGGCCGCCGAAGGCGCGGCCGAAGTCGACCGCGTGGTCAAGGAGGCCCATGACCAGGCCGAGCAAAGCAACACGGTGGTGGTCGAGGCCGTGGCGGCGATGACCGGCATCAAGGATTCGTCGGATTCGATTTCCCAGATCATCGGGGTGATCGACGACATCGCCTTCCAGACCAATCTGCTGGCCCTGAACGCAGGCGTCGAGGCGGCGCGGGCGGGCGAGGCGGGCCGGGGCTTTGCCGTTGTTGCCTCCGAGGTGCGGGCGCTCGCCCAGCGCTCGTCTGACGCGGCCAAAGAAATCAAGGGCCTGATCGCGGCCAGCACCGACCATGTCGCATCCGGCGTGACGCTGGTGAACCGCACCGGCGAGGTGCTGACCGACATGGCGGCGCGGATCGGCAATATTGCCGAACTGGTCGACGCCATCGCCACGGGCGCGCGCGAACAGTCGGTCGGCATCGCCGAGATCAACGCGGGCACGGCGCAGCTCGATCAGGTGACCCAGCAGAACGCCGCCATGGTCGAGGAAGCGACCGCCGCCAGCATGCAATTGCGCGAAGAGGCGACCACCATGGCCGACCTTGTCGCGCGGTTCCGGCTGGATCAGGGCGGCACGTCGCTTTCATCGCCGGCCAATGCCGAACCGGATTGGGCCAGCGGTCCCGCAAACGAGGCCCCGCGCCGCGCGGCGGCCGGAACCGGCTGGGCCGACTTCTGAACCATTTCGGGCCGCCGCCCAAAGCGGCGGCCCGGACGACCTCTTTCCGTCACATGAAATGCCGTGGCGGGACCTGCGTCGCGACCTGCCCGTTTCCGCCGCAGGATCTGGGGCGACGGGCGCCATACCCCGTATCGGATCCTGCACAAGAGGATCGGGTCCCGGGTGGTGGTGTCGTTCGCGATGAGCCTCGCGCTGACCGGCAGGCCAAGCCGGTCAGCTGACCGCGACACTGACCTC
This sequence comes from Rhodovulum sp. BSW8, assembly GCF_003314725.1. Taxonomy (NCBI): domain Bacteria; kingdom Pseudomonadati; phylum Pseudomonadota; class Alphaproteobacteria; order Rhodobacterales; family Paracoccaceae; genus Rhodovulum; species Rhodovulum sp. BSW8. The sequence continues at coordinate 34,891 of NZ_QNVX01000004.1, read as the reverse complement.
TCGGGGACAGTCTCGACCGCTCGGGAACAGTCTCCTCAGTCCGGGACCGGACTCGCCTGCCGCGCCCCCCCATTCCGGACCGACGCATGAACCGACTGCGCCCCTCCGACACCCGAACGGGGTGTCCGGACGGACCGAGGACCGGACCCGCCGGAAGCCGGGCGCAGGGCAAGGGCCTCCGGCTGGCCGAGTGCCCAGGCGGCGACTTGCGCCACGTCCCCGCCGAGGAACCGGCGCGCCTTCCTGTCTAATCGGGTCCTGCGCGCGGCCCCGATCCGCGTCCGGCCGGAAATTGGACGAACCGCAAGGCGCCTCAGTTCGACTGGATCGCCGCCTCGAACTCGCGCCACTCGCCCTTCGACATGCCCGAGTTTTCCTGCGTCACCGGCTCACCTTTCAGCATGCGACGGACGCAGTCCATGGCCGGGGCCGACAGGGTGACGCCGCCCATGCGGTAATCCTCGAAGGCCTTGAACGCCAGGGGCACCCAGTCGGCCACGATCTCGCACATGGTCTGGGCATAGACCCGGATTTCATATTGCGCATGGCTGTCGGCGCGAAGCCGCAGGAAATGGAACAGGTTGTGCAGGTCGCATTTCCAGTACCATTGGGTATAGATGTTCGCGGGCAGGTTCATGCGTGCCAGCTCGCGGGCCAGCCCCCTCTGGCCGTCCTGGCTCAGCATCGCTTCGTAATTGTCGTAGCTGCGCGCCGAATCCGCTTTCAGGATCTCGAGAACCCGGGCCGCCTCTTCGCCTTCAAGCACCTCGCCCCGGCCCTGGTGGTTGACCGTCGACTGGGCTGCCAGCGCATCGGGCGCGGGAATGTAGAATTCGCGGTCGAGGATCGAGTAGCGCGCGGAATATTCGTTCACATTGGCCGTGCGATGCCGGATCCATTGCCGGGCGACGAAGACTGGCAGCTTGACGTGGAATTTCACCTCGCACATCTCGAAGGGCGTCGAGTGCCAGTGCCGCATCAGGTAGCGGATCAGGCCCTCGTCATTGCTGACTGCCTTTGTGCCCCGGCCATAGCTGACCCGGGCAGCCTGACAGATGGCGGCATCGTCGCCCATGTAGTCGATCACCCGCACAAAGCCGTGATCCAGCACCGGATGCAGGGTATAAAGACGCTCTTCCATCCCGCGCGCCACGACACGGCGGGTGGGCGCGGTCTCGGCGCGCTGCGCCTCGATCTCGGCAAGCTGGTCCTCGGTGACGGGCATCAAGCGTCCTTTCCGGCAGAAGGTGAGTCGGACCAGACTATATCTATGCAAGCCGGACTACAAAACAGCGACATGCAGTAGGGCGCGCGGGGTCCTCAGCGAGGCTTTCCTGCAACGCCCACAGCGGTCAAAGCCACCGCGGCCACGCGCGACTGTCTGTCATAAACGAACACCAAGGCTGCATTTAGCGGCGTACTCTATGCCAATACGGCGCCCATATTGATGCCATGCCCGGCGGCGCTGCGGCTCTGGACAGAAGACATCATGACGGACCCCGGCCAGCATGTCCCGTACCGATCGCACGCAAAAACAAGAACGGTACGGCGCACCTTCCCTCAGGCCCGCCGGGCTTCGGTCCCGACAAACGATCAAAGGAAAGGACTTTCGCATGACAAATGTCGCTCTTGTCGGGGCGTCCGGGAACGCGGGCTCGGAAATTCTCAAGGAATTGTCGGCCCGGGGCCATCGGGTGACCGCCATCGCGCGCAACCCCGAGCGGATCGCGGCGCTGCCCGGGGTCACCGCCGAGGCGGCCGACCTGCATGACCGGGACCGGATCGTCGGGCTTCTGTCCGGCCATGACGCCGCGATCTCGGCCGTGCATTTCACCGCGACCGACCTGCCCGCGCTGTTGGCGGCGGTTCGGGTCTCGGGCGTCAAGCGCTATCTGGTGGTCGGCGGGGCGGGCAGCCTCGAGATCGCTCCGGGGCAACGGTTGATCGACACGCCCGATTTCCCCGAAGCCTACAAACCCGAGGCCGCCCGGGGCGCCGACTATCTTGAGATGCTGCGCAAGGCCGACGATCTGGACTGGACCTTCCTGTCGCCCCCGGCGCTGTTCGAGCAGGGCGCGCGGACCGGAACCTTCCGCCTTGGCAAGGACCGGCTTCTGACCGGCAAGGATGGCAGCCGCATCAGCTTCGCGGATTACGCCATCGCGATGGTCGACGAGCTGGAACGGCCCGCGCATCGCCGCGAACGCTTTACCGTCGGCTATTGACGGCCCCCGCCCGTCAGGGTGCCGGGTGCCGGGTGTCGGAGCCGAGACCTGCGAGATGGCGTTTCAGGACCGCCGCGAAGGCATCGACCTTTTCCAGCCGGAAGGCCGTGGGCAAGGTCAGCAGGTTCAAAGGATGTGCAGCCGTCCCATGGCCGGGCAACAGCTCGACCAGCGCACCCGATGCCAGATGCGGCGCAAGAAAGATGTCGGGCGCCCGCATCACGCCTTCCCCCGCCAGCGCGGCCCGGATCGTCTGCGAGGCGCTGTTGACGGCGAACCGCCCCGAGACCGTGACGGTCAGCGGACCGTTCGCATCCCGGAACTGCCAGCGCCCCGCCGGGTGCTCGTTCAGGTCCAGAAGTGCCGTATGGCCTTCCAGATCGCGCGGATGCTGCGGCCGCCCGGCCCGCGCCAGATAGGCCGGGCTGGCCGCCACGCAAAGCCGTGTCGTCCCGATCCGCCGCATCTTCAGGCTGGAATCCTGTGGAATGCCGATCCGCACCGCCAGATCGAACCCGCCGGCCGCCAGATCGGCCAGCGCGTCCGACAGGTGCAATTCGACCTGCATTGCCGGGTTTTCGTCCAGAAAGCCACGCACCGCGTCGGCCACGACCAGCTCGCCCATCGTGGTGCCGCAGGTCAGCCGAAGCCGCCCCGACAGCCCGTCGGCCGGATCGCGCAGCGCGCTGTCCGCCTCTTCCAGCGCGGCCAGGACCTTGCGGGCATGGGGCAGCCATTTCGTACCCTCATGGGTCAGCGAGACCGCGCGCGTGGTCCGGTAGAAAAGCACGTGCCCCAACCGCTCTTCCAGCGCGGCCACGTATTTGCTGGCCACCTTGTTGGTGATGCCCAGCTGTTCTCCGGCCCGGGTGAAAGACCCGCTTTCGGCCACAGCCACGAAGGTGCGGAGTCCGTCGACCAGATCCATGCTTTTATCCCCATTTCGGCGATAGTGTTCCCCAGTTTCATATCATTCCTGCGACAATCGCAAGCCGCTATCTCGGGGTCATCGCACAACGCCGCCACTGGCGGCACCGCAATGGGACACAGATCATGACCACTCTGCTTCAAGACCTCGGCTTCGGCTCTGCCACCGCCATCGACGTCGCCGCCCTGCTGCTTCGCGTTGCTCTGGGCGCGCTTTTTCTCGCCCATGCCTGGCTGAAGATCTTCGTCTTCAGACCGGCGGGCGCGGCGGGCTTCTTCCGCTCGCTCGGCCTGCCCGGCGTCCTTGCCTATCTGACCATGGCTGCCGAGATCCTGGGCGGGCTTGCCCTGATCGTCGGGCTCTGGACCAGCCTCGTCTCGATCCTGCTGATCCCGGTGATCGCCGGTGCGGGCTGGTTCGCCCACCGCGCCAACGGATTCTGGTTCAACAACCAGAACGGCGGCTGGGAATACCCGGCCTTCTGGACCCTGACCCTGCTGGTGCAGGCCCTGCTGGGCAGCGGCGCCCTGGCCCTGACCGCGATCTGACCGCCACGCGGCCCGGACCGCCGGGCCGCGCCCCTCTTCCTCGCATTCGAGAAAGGCTTTCGCCGTGACCACCAACACCGTTTCCGAAACCGTTTCCAAGATTGCCCCCGTCGCCATCGACCGCGTCGCCCTGACCGTCCGCGACCTCGACCTGATCGGCGACTTCTACCAGCGCATCCTCGGGCTCGACCACATCTCCGGCTCGGGCGAAGAGCTGATCCTCGGGCAGGGCGGCCGCGCGCTGATCGAGCTGCGCCGCGACGCGGCCGCCCGCCCCTACCCCCATGCCGCGGGCCTGTTCCACACCGCCTTCCTGCTGCCCCACCGCGACGATCTGGGCCGCTGGCTGCGCCATGCCCATGCGCGGAAGGTCCGGATGTCGGGGGCCTCGGATCACCTGGTCAGCGAGGCGCTTTACCTGCGCGACCCCGAGGGCAACGGCATCGAGATCTACGCCGACCGGCCGCGCGCGAGCTGGCTGCATGACGGCGACCGCGTGGTGATGGATACCCTGCCGCTCGATCTTGCCAGCCTCCGCCGCGCAGAGGGCCACTGGACCGGCGCGCCCGAAGGCACGGTAATCGGCCATGTCCATCTGCAGGTGGGCGCCATCCCCGAGGCCCGCGCCTTCTATGCCGGCGAGCTGGGCTTCGATGTCACCGCCGAGATCCCGCAGGCCAGCTTCTTCTCGACCGGCGGCTATCACCACCATGTGGCAACCAATACATGGAACAGCGCGGGCGCCGGGATGCGGCCCGCCGATGCGACCGGGCTTGCCGAACTGGTGCTGGCCGCAACCGACCCCGCCGCGAGCCGCTCCGGGCGTTCGGTCGACGACCCCTGGGGCAACCGCATCCGCGTGGCCTGAGGATCGCCCGCAAAGCCCAAGGCGCACGGTCGGCCTTTCAGCCCGCAAAACCGAAAGGCCGGTTCCCGGCCGCACCGCCCCGGTCACCGTCGGACCGGGGCGGTGGCGTTTCGGCGCGGCAGAGGCGCCAGGCGACGCACGGGAAAGGCCCGCCCCTCGCCGCCGCGCCGATCCGTTCTAGATGGCAGCCCACAAGACGGAGAGACGCATGAAAGTTCGCTACCTGCATACCATGGTCCGCGTGAAGGACCTTGACGCATCGATGGCTTTCTACCAGCTGCTCGGCCTGACCGAGACCCGACGGATCGAGAACGACAAGGGCCGCTTTACCCTCGTTTTCCTGGCGCCCCCCGGACAGGAGGACTGTCCGGTCGAGCTGACCTACAACTGGGACGGAGACGACGGCCTGCCGTCGGACAGCCGCCATTTCGGCCATCTCGCCTACGGGGTCGAGAACATCTACGACATGTGCGACCGCCTGATGAAAGCGGGCGTCACCATCAACCGCCCGCCGCGCGACGGGCATATGGCCTTCGTGCGCAGCCCCGACAACATTTCGGTCGAGCTGTTGCAGATCGGCGAGTCGCTGCCCCCGGCCGAGCCCTGGGCCAGCATGCCCAATACGGGGCATTGGTAAGGCTCGCCGCCCTTCTGGCGCTTGCGCCCATCCAGGCAGAGGCCGGCTGCCGGCTGGCCCTGCTGCTGGCTCTGGACATTTCGTCTTCGGTCGATCCGGGCGAGGACGCGCTGCAGCGGGCCGGACTTGCGGCTGCGCTGAAGTCCTCCGAAGTCCAGGCCGCTATCCTGTCGGTGCCCGACCGTCCAGTGGCGCTGGCGGTCTACGAATGGAGCGGGCGCTATCAGCAACGCGTGGTGGTGCCCTGGCGCCTGCTGGAAAGCCCGTCGGCCATTCTGGGCGCAGCCGAAGCCATCGCGGGGTCGCGCCGGTCCTATGCCGCATTCCCGACCGCGATGGGCTTCGGCCTGGCCTTCGGGGCCAGGCTGTTCGACAGCGCGCCCGACTGCACCGAACGCACGCTCGACATGTCGGGCGACGGCATCAACAATGACGGTTTCGGGCCCGAGCTGGCCTATGCCAGCTTTCCCTTCGGCGACATCACCGTGAACGGGCTGGCCATCGGTGGCGGCAGCCCGAACGACGCCGAGGTGTTCGACTTTTACCGCGACCGGGTGATCCGCGGACCCGGCGCCTTCGTCGAGACCGCCCGCGACTTTTCCGATTTCGAACGCGCGATCCGGCGCAAGCTGATGCGCGAGGTGGCCGCGCGGGTCTATGGCGGGACCAGCCTGCTGCCCCGGGACGGGGGCTGAGCGGTGCGGGCGGGACCGGGGCTGTGTCGGGTCTTGGTCGCGCTGGCGGGAAGTGCGCATGCCCCCGCATCGGCCGGTGCCGCCGAGTGCCGCCAGGCGCTGGCCATCGGGCTTGACGTCTCGGGGTCGGTCGATGCCGAGGAATACCGGCTGCAGCGCGACGGGCTGGCCGCGGCGCTGATCCATCCCGACATTCAGGCCGCCTTCCTGCAGATCCCCTCGGCACCGGTGGCGCTGGCGATCTATGAATGGAGCGGGACGCTGGACCAGCGGCTGATCCTGCCCTGGACGGTCATCGACAGCCCGGCCGCGCTGGCAGAGGCCTCGGCCACGCTGAGGCGCGCGGGTCGCAATTCGGCGGCGCGGACGACGGCGATCGGCACGGCGCTGACCTGGGGCGCCGCCCTGTTGGCCGACCGGCCCCAGTGCTGGCAGGCCACGCTCGATCTGACCGGCGACGGAAGCTCGAACGAGGGGCCGCGTCCGGCGGCGGTCGAGATCGGCGAGGTGACGGTGAATGCGCTGGCCATCGGGATCGGTTCGTCCCTGCGGCTGGATCAGGCCGAAACCGAACTCGACGAGCTGGTCGCCTATTTCGAGGCCGAGGTAATCCGCGGCCCCGGCGCCTTTGTCGAGGTTGCCAGCGGCTTTTCCGACTTCGAGGCCGCGATGGAGCGCAAGCTGTTGCGCGAGTTGCAGACCATGGCCGTCGGACAGGCGCCGTCAGGGCCGGGACCGGGCCCGCGACGGGCTCAGTAGATGTAGCGGATCTGGTCCGACCAGTAGCGTTCCATCCGCTTGAGCGCGGCGGTGATCTCGCGCAGGCCGTCATCGTCGACCACGTTGCGGGCGACCAGCCCCTCGGCATGGCGCGCGAAAAGCCCGCCCACGACTTCGCGGATCTCGCGGCCCTTGGGGGTCAGGCGGACACGCACGGCGCGGCGGTCGATCTCGCAGCGCTGATGGTGCATGTAGCCTTTCTCGACCAGTTTCTTGAGGTTGTAGGACACGTTCGAGCCCTGATAGTAGCCGCGGGATTTCAGTTCGCCCGCGGTCACCTCGTTTTCGCCGATATTGAACAGCAGAAGGGCCTGGACCGAGTTCAGCTCGAGAACGCCGAGGCGTTCGAACTCGTCCTTGATCACGTCCAGCAGCAGCCGGTGCAGCCGCTCGACCAGGGAAAGCGCCTCGAGATAGTCGGTCATGACTTCCCGATGATCGCCCTCCGGGATGGGGGAATGGATGCTCATACTTGTCTCCGCCGTTCGCAGTGTCCGGACAGGAATATGAAATGAGTCGCGAATATTCGGTTAAAACGTGGAAAAGGCAGGAATTCCCTACCCGTTCACCGGGCGTGCGACGAGCCTTTCGATCAGCGGCGCGAACTCGTCCGGCGCCGCGACCTGACCCGTAACCCATTGATAAAGATCGTGATCGTCTTGGGCCAGCAGCGCATCGAAGGCCTCCAGCGCGGCGGCGTCCATTGCGGCAAGATGGGCATCGGCATAGCGGCCCAGGATCAGGTCCATCTCTTTGGTGCCCCGCCGCCAGGCGCGGATATGCATCCGCTTGCGGCGGGATTCGGTCGACTCGGTCATCTCAGCCATGCTCCTTCAATGCGTGCCGAAGCCGCTTTTCGAGCACGCCGAGCCGGTTCGCAAGCCGCGCCATGTCGGCCCGGACCGCCCGGATCTCGCCCAGGATGCCGCGCACGTCGCCCGGGATGACAGCCTCTTCGCCGGGCCCGTCCAGCCCGTCGCCATGCCCGTTCAGCAGCCACATGATCGACACGTTCAGGACCCCGGCCAGCATCTGCAGCTTGTTCGAGCGGGGCTCGGAGACATCGTCCTCCCAGCCGCGCACGGTCTCGAGCTTGACGCCCAGCCGCTTGGCCAGTTCGGTCTGGGTCATGCCCAGCGCCTCGCGCGCGGCGACCACCCGGTCGCCGAAGGTCGCGGCATCCTCGGAATACCAGTCGGCGGCGTCTGTCTCGGAAGTGTCCATCGGTGCAAGCTCCTTTCGGCAAAGCCGCTTGAACGGTGTCCTGAGGCACCCTATGAGAAAGCGATCCCAACTTCAAACCGGAGACGACCATGTCCTTCCTGTCTGCGACACTCGCGCGTGTGAAACCCTCGCCGACCATCGCGGTAAGCACCAAGGCGCGGGAACTCAAGGCCGCGGGCAAGGACGTCATCGGTCTTGGCGCGGGCGAGCCCGATTTCGACACGCCGCAGAACATCAAGGACGCGGCCAAGGCCGCCATCGACCGGGGCGAGACGAAATACACCGCCGTCGACGGCCTGCCCGAGCTGAAAAAGGCGATCTGCGCCAAGTTCAAACGCGACAACGGCCTGGATTACGAGCCCTCTCAGGTCAGCGTCGGCGCGGGCGGCAAGCAAATCCTCTACAACGCCCTGATGGCGACGCTGAACCCCGGCGACGAGGTGATCATCCCCGCGCCCTACTGGGTCAGCTACCCCGACATGGTGCTGCTTGCGGGCGGCGAGCCGGTCTTCGTCGAGGGCCGGATGGAAGACGGCTTCCGGATCACGCCCGAGGCGCTGGAAGCCGCGATCACGCCCAAGACCAAGTGGTTCATCTTCAACTCGCCCTCGAACCCGACCGGCGCGGGCTACACGCGCGCGCAGCTGAAGGCGCTGACCGACGTGCTGATGATGCATCCGCATGTGCACATCATGTCGGACGACATGTATGAAAAGCTGACCTATGGCGATTTCGAGTTCTGCACCCCCGCCGAAGTCGAGCCCGGGCTTTACGACCGCACGCTGACCTGCAACGGCGTGTCCAAGGCCTATGCGATGACCGGCTGGCGGATCGGCTATGCCGCGGGCCCCGCCCCCCTGATCAAGGCGATGGGCAAGATCCAGTCGCAATCGACCTCGAACCCGTCCTCGATCGCGCAATGGGCGGCGCTTGAGGCGCTGAACGGGCCGCAGGATTTCATCGCCGAAAACAACGCGGTGTTCCAGCGTCGCCGGGACATGGTGGTCGAGATGCTGAACCAGGCCGAGGGCATCGACTGCCCGGTGCCGGAAGGGGCGTTCTACGTCTACCCCTCGATTGCGGGCTGCATCGGCAAGACCACGCCCGCCGGTGTGAAGATCGAGAATGACGAGGTCTTCGCGACCGCGCTTCTGGAGGAAAAGGGCGTGGCCGTGGTCTTCGGCGCGGCCTTCGGTCTGTCGCCCAACTTCCGCGTCAGCTACGCGACCTCGGATGAGGCGCTGAAAGAGGCCTGCACCCGGATCCAGGACTTCTGCGCCAGCCTGAGCTGAACAGTCGCCCGCTGCCCCTTCCGGGGCGGCGGGCCTTTTTCTCAGCGTGCGGGCACCCAGTCCCGCGACCAGAACCGGGTCATCATCAGCACACCGGCCAGCGCCAGCCCCGAGGCGAGCCCCAGCCAGATGCCGATGCCGCCCCAGCCCAGCCCGAACCCGAGCCCGTAGCTGACCGGCATCCCCACCAGCCAGTAGCTGATCCCCGCCATCACCATCGGGACCCGCGTATCCTGTACCCCGCGCAGAAGGCCAAGAGCCATCACCTGCGCCGCATCGACCAGCTGGAACAGCGCGGCCGCCGCCAGAAGCCCGGTGCCGACGGCCATGACCGCCGCCCGGTCGGGCGAGGCCGGGTCGAGGAAGAACCCCACCAGCACCTCGGGCCAGGCGAGGAAGGCCACCACGGAGACCGCGACCGCGACGGCCGACACCCCGAAGGCCGCCACCGCGCCGCGGTAAAGCCCGGTCCGGTCCCCCCGCCCCAGCGCCGCGCCCGCCCGGATCGTCGCCGCGTTCGACAGCCCCAGATGAACCATGAAGATCGCCGAGGAGATCTGCACGGCAATCCCGTGCGCCGCCAGCGCGACCTCGCCGATCCAGCCCATCATCACAGACGAGGCGACGAAGAGCCCGACCTCGGCAAGGCTCGTCAGCCCGATGGGCCAGCCCAGCCGGAAGACGCGCCAGAACGCCTCCCAGTCGGGGCGCCAGATCCGGCGGAACAGCTCGTGTTCCGGCGTGGCCAAGAGCGCGTAAAGCACCACCGCCGCCATCGACAGGACGTTCACGATCAGAGAGGACAGTGCCGCGCCTTGCAGACCCAGCTCGGGCAGGCCGAAATGGCCGAAGATCAGCAGGTAGTTCCCGACCGCGTTGACCGCGACCGCCCCCAGCGTGATCCACAGCACGACGCGGGCGCGTTCCAGAGCCGAGAGATAGCTTTTCAGCACCATCACCACCAGCGCGGGCAAAAGACCCGGCCCGGCGATGGCCAGATAGTCCTGCGCCATCGCCGACAGATCGGCGGTCTGGCCCAGCGCGAGGAAAAGCCGTTCCGAGACGAAGAAGACCGGCAGGCTCAGCAGCCCGACGCCAAGGCAGATCCACAGCGCCATCCGGGTCACGCGCCGCACCTGGGTTTCGTCGCCCGCCGCCGCGGCGGTGGCGATCATCGGCATCACCGCCCAGGCAAAGCCCGAGATCACGATGAACAGCACGAAGAACAACGAGGTTGCCAGCACCTCGGCCGCCAGCGCGCCCACGTCGTACCAGCCCAGCATGACCGCATCGGTCAGCGAGATGCCGAATTGCGCGAGGTGGCTGCCGACAAGCGGCAGCCCAAGCACGAGGGTCGCGCGCAGATGCGCGGACAGGGGAAGGGGCGAAACGGAGGCCATCCCCGGGGCATATCGCCGCCCCGCGCGCCCGGCAAGAGGCCCCGCCGGAGCGACCGGTTTCAGCCCTCCGGGCGCGGCTTTCGGGCAACCATCTCGACCAGCGCCGAGCGGCCGGAATGGCCCCGCCCTTCGGCAAGATCGGTGTCGTAATCGCGCAGCAGCAGGATCTCGAACCCGGCGAAGCGGTCGCGCAGGAGCGGCTCGGTATACATCTGCGCCGGATCGCCGGGCCCGCCGGTGCCATAGCCCACCTGCCGCGGTGCATAGCCCTGCAGCAAGACCAGCCCGCCCGGCCTCAGCGTCTGGCGCATCCCCGCGAAGAGCCGGTCCTGGGCTGCGCGGTCGCCGAACTGGATGAAGACGCCCAGAACCGCATCGAAGGCGCCCGGTGCCCAGTCCCAGCGGTCGATATCGGCCTCACGCAGGTCGAGCGTCACGCCGCGCGCCTCGGCCAGCCGCCGCGCCTTGGCCAGCGCATTGGGCGCGGCCTCGACCGCAGTCACCTTGTGCCCCTGCCCGGCCAGCCAGACCGCGTTCCGCCCCTCGCCCTCGGCGACCGACAGCACCTCGGCGCCGGGTGGCAGGCGGGAGGCCTCGTGCCTCAGCAGGGTCGAGGGCTCGGTCCCGAACAGATAGTCCTCTCCGGCGTATCGGTCGTTCCACATCGGCAGGTCCCCCTGCCCGCCGATATGGCGCGCCGGGCGGGGCGGGCAAGGCGGGCGGGCAGGATCAGTCCTCGCGCCCCTTGCGCAGGTCGGGATGCAGCGAAGTGCCGAGGATATGCTCGGCCTTGTGGATCACATGTTCGGCCCGGCCGACGATCAGCGGGTCGGGGGCATGGGCGACCCTGGGGTTCTTGCCCGGATAGTCGAGCCCGTGCAGGAAATGGCGCATGCAGTTCAGCCGGGCGCGCTTCTTGTCGTTCGACTTGATGATCGTCCAGGGGGCGTCGGCGGTGTCGGTATAGAAGAACATCGCCTCCTTGGCCTCGGTATAGTCGTCCCACTTGTCGAGGCTGGCCTTGTCGATGGGCGACAGTTTCCAGCGCTTCAGCGGATCGGTCTCGCGCGACTTGAAGCGTCGCCGCTGTTCTTCCTGGGTCACCGAGAACCAGTATTTGAACAGCCGCACCCCCGAGCGCACCAGCATGCGTTCAAGTTCGGGGGTCTGGCGCATGAATTCGAGATAGTCGTTCGGGGTGCAGAACCCCATCACCCGCTCGACCCCCGCCCGGTTGTACCAGGAGCGGTCGTAGAACACCATTTCGCCCGCGGTCGGCAACTCGCGCACATAGCGCTGAAAGAACCACTGGCCCTTTTCTTCCTCGGTCGGCTTGTTCAGCGCCACGACCCGGGCGGTCCGCGGGTTGAGATGTTCCATGAACCGCTTGATCGTGCCGCCCTTGCCGGCAGCGTCGCGGCCCTCGAACAGGATCACGAATTTCTGGCCGGTCTCCTGCGCCCAGAGCTGGACCTTCAGCAGTTCGGCCTGCAGCTTGGCCTTCTGCGCCTCGTAGCTGCGGCGCGACATCTTCGTGCGATAGGGATATTCGCCGGATTCGAAGGCATGCGCGATATTGGCCGCCGTGGCCACCGGCGGCGCGGCCTTCGGAGTGGATTTGCGCGGGACCGACGCCGGGGCGGCAGGCTCTGCGACGGTCGGCAGGGGCGCCTGACCCGTCTCGTTCTCCTCCGTCTTGGGCAACGCCGCAGATGTCTGCGCCGCCGGCGGGGTGAGCTGATCCATGCACGACTCCTTCCCGGGGAACTGGAATAAGCCTAACCCGAAACGGTGGGCTCCGGTTTGAGAAAGTCAAAAAACGGTTACAAAACCCTGACCCCGCACGATAAATGGCCCGAAATCGAGGAAGGTGCTTTGTTTCGAGCCGGTTTGTCGCGTGAGACTTGCTGTCTTTCGGGGCAGCACGGCAAGGAGAGGCCACCCTTTCCCCCGCCCCCCAAACCTGCGATGATGCTGTCGCACATCCACAAGATAGAGCGAAGAATGCCTGACGATCTGCTCTCCGGCGCCAGCCGGGACACCTATGATGCCTCCTCGATCGAGGTGCTGGAGGGGCTTGAGCCCGTCCGCAAGCGCCCCGGCATGTATATCGGCGGCACGGACGAGCGGGCGTTGCACCATCTGGTGGCCGAGGTGCTGGACAATGCCATGGACGAGGCGGTCGCGGGCCATGCCACCCGGATCGAGGTCGAGCTGCATGTCGATCATTCGGTGACGATCCGCGACAACGGCCGCGGCATCCCGGTCGATCCGCATCCGAAATTCCCCGGCAAGTCGGCGCTCGAGGTGATCCTCTGCACGCTGCATGCGGGCGGCAAGTTCTCGGGCAAGGCCTACGAGACCTCGGGCGGGCTGCATGGCGTGGGTGTGTCGGTCGTCAACGCGCTGTCGGATCGGCTTCGGGTCGAGGTGGCGCGCAACCGCGAACTGTTCGCGCAGGATTTCTCGCGCGGGGTGCCGCTTGGCCCGGTCGAGAAGCTGGGCGCCACCGCGAACCGGCGCGGCACCACCGTGACCTTCCATGCCGACGAACAGATCTTCGGCCATCACCGGTTCCGCCCGGCGCGGATGCTGAAGATGGTCCGATCCAAGGCCTATCTCTTTTCGGGCGTCGAGATCCGCTGGAAGTCGGCCATTCCAGACGGCGACACGCCGATGGAGGCGGTGTTTCACTTCCCCGGCGGGCTGTCGGACTACCTGACCGAGACGCTGGAAGGCGCCTCGACCTATGCCGACCGCCCGTTCTCCGGCAAGGTCGGCTTTCAGGAAAAGTTCGGCCAGCCCGGCTCGGTCGAATGGGCGGTCAACTGGACGCCCTCGCGCGACGGTTTCATCCAGTCCTATTGCAACACCATCCCCACGCCCGAGGGCGGCACCCATGAGGCCGGCTTCTGGTCGGCGATCCTGAAGGGGCTGCGGGCCTATGGCGAACTGGCCAACAACCGCAAGGCCGCCCAGATCACCCGCGACGACCTGATGACGGGCGGCTGCGCGATCGTGTCGACCTTCATCCGCGAGCCCGAATTCGTCGGCCAGACCAAGGATCGCCTTGCCACCACCGAGGCCCAGCGCATGGTCGAGGGTGCGGTGCGCGACCATTTCGACAACTGGCTGGCCTCGGACACCAAGGCCGCGGGGGCGATCCTCGATTTCCTCGTGCTGCGGGCCGAGGAACGGCTGCGCCGCCGGGCCGAGAAGGAAACCCAGCGCAAATCGGCCACCAAGCGGCTGCGCCTGCCCGGAAAGCTGGTCGACTGTTCGGCCACCAGCCGCGACGGCACCGAGTTGTTCATCGTCGAGGGCGACTCGGCGGGCGGGTCGGCCAAGATGGCGCGCGACCGCAAGACCCAGGCGCTGCTGCCCTTGCGCGGCAAGATCCTGAACGTGCTGGGGGCGGCCTCGTCCAAGCTGGGCTCCAACGCCGAGATCAACGACCTGACCCAGGCACTGGGGACCGGGCTGGGGACGCGCTTCAACATCGACGATCTGCGCTATGACAAGGTCATCATCATGACCGATGCCGATGTCGACGGCGCCCATATCGCCTCGCTGCTGATGACCTTCTTCTTCACCCAGATGCGCCCGCTGATCGACCAGGGGCACCTGTACCTCGCCTGCCCGCCGCTGTTCCGCCTGACCCAGGGGCCGAAACGGATCTACGCGCTGGACGAGGCCGAGAAAGAGATGTGGCTGGCCAAGGGGTTGGGCGGCAAGGGCAAGATCGACGTCAGCCGGTTCAAGGGCCTGGGCGAGATGGATGCCAAGGACCTGAAGGAAACCACCATGGACCCGGCCTCGCGCAAGCTGATCCGGGTCTCGATCGACGAGGACGAACCGGGCGAGACCGCCGATCTGGTCGAACGGCTGATGGGAAAGAAACCCGAGCTGCGCTTTCAGTATATCCAGGAAAATGCCCGTTTCGTCGACGAGGTCGATGTCTAGCCCGGGCGGGCCGGAATACACGCGGTTTTAACCGCACGGTGGTCATCTGGCGGCGATATCGTCAAAGGACAGAAACCGCCCATGTCGATCCATACCAGACCCATCCCAAGTCGCGCCCGGGTTGGGGCGAAACCGCCGCGCGGAAGCGTATCGGCGGCGCTTGCGGCACTCGACCGCGCACCGTCCGACCCGGCCGCGCTGCGCGCCTTCGTCGCGACGCTGGCCAAGGCGGACATGGAACGCGCCCGGTCCGCCCGGTTCGAGGCCGCGCTGGCCCGGGCTCTGGCCGAGCCCTCGGTCTGCAATCTGACCATCCAGAGCTTCGCTTCGGCCTATCTGGCCGGGCGTTTCATGGCGGCCGCAGACAAGGCCGACGGAAAAGTCGACGTGCCGCCGGGTCTTCTGAACCTGACCATCGCCCATCTCTATCACCGGCTCAACGTCAGCCTCGCGCTGGAACCCTTCCTGATCGCGTTCCGCCGCGACCTGCTTGAGGCCGCGCGGGACGGCCGTGCGGTGTCGGCCCAACAGATCGCGCTGGCCGAGGCGCTGGCGCGGCACAGCTTCACCTGCGAATACATCTGGCTCGAGGCCGAGGCCGAAACCAAGGCGCTTGAAACGGTCCAGCGCCAGGTCGAGACTGCCATTGCCCAAGGCGCGGACGTTCCGGCGCTGCCGCTTTTCGTGCTGGGCGCCTACCGGCCGCTCGACCGCATCCCCGCGCTGCGCGCCTGGGTCGCGCTGCAGGCGGCGCAGGGGCTCGAGAGGCTCGACCCGACGCTGCGGCTGCTGGTCTTCGACCGGCTGCAGGAAGAGGCCCTGATCCCCCGGATCGAGACGTTGACCGCGATCGAGGATGCCACCTCGGCCGCCGTCCAGGCGCAATACGAGGAAAATCCCTATCCGCGCTGGCGCCACCTGGGCCGCCGCACACCGGTCGATTTCAAGACCTATCTGAGCAGAGAGCTTGCGCTCGCTCCCGCCCTGACCGCCTCTGCCCCCGCGCAGGCCCGGGTGCTGGTGGCGGGCTGCGGGACCGGCCAGCATCCCATCTCGCTGGCCCTGAGCCTGACTGGCGCGACGGTGCTGGCCATCGACCTCAGCCGGGCAAGCCTGGCCTATGCCTCGCGCGAGGCGCGGGTTCGCGGCGTCGAGAATCTGGGCTTTGCCCATGCCGACATCCTCAAGCTCGACGGGCTCGAAGACGCCTTCGACCTGATCGAGGCGATGGGCGTGCTGCACCACATGCGCGACCCCGAGGCCGGCCTTGCGGTTCTGGTCAAGGCGCTCCGTCCTGGCGGGTTCCTGCGCCTGGGTCTTTACAGCCGCCTCGCCCGCCGGGCCGTGATCGCGATGCGCAGCCGCATCGCCACGGTCGGCTATCGTCCCGATCTTGAAGGCATGCGGGCCTTCCGGCGAGATTTCTTCCTCGACCGGCTTTATGCCGAAGCGCCCGAGCTTTGCAGCTTTCGCGACTTTTACGCGACTTCGGAACTGCGCGACCTGATCTTTCACGTGCAGGAACGCGATTACACCACCTCTGAACTGGCCGAGATGCTGGATCGGAACGGCCTGGAATTCCTGGGCTTTTCCGGGCTCGACGCGGATATCATGCAGCGCTATCGCGCCGAGACGCCCGACGATCCCACCGGCACCGATCTCGCGGCCTGGGGCCGGTTCGAGGACCGCCACCCCGAGACCTTTCGGGGCATGTACCGGCTTTCGTGCCGCAAGGCTGCGCCCTCTGCCGTCAGCCCGGCCTAGGCGGGCCCAGGCGGGCCGTGTGCCCGGCTGCGGCAAACGCGGGACAGAAAAGCTTGTCCTGCGGAAGGAAAGGCGTCGCCCCGGGTCCAACGGGGCGACACGCGCGCGCCTTGTCCGGCGTGCCTCGGAAAGGAGGCGAACCGGACAAGGCCGGTCTGCCCGGACCCAGCCCGGCAGTGCGGTCTGGCCCCCCGGCCGCACCCGCCGGACGCACCCGTCGCCGGGGTGCGTCGCCCCTCCGGGGGTCTGTCCCCTCGGCCGGGCCCAAAGGGGTGTGGTCCCGACACAGAATGGCGCAGGCCGCCCTCGCGGTCATTCCAGACTGGCGAACCGGCCGCATAAAGGGCACCGCTCTCAGGACGAAGGCGCCCCTGTGAGACGCCCGGCGCGGCCGTTCCCTTGCGGCGGCACCTCTGCCGCATCGAACAGATCGAGCTGCTGCCCGGTCTCGCCCGCTGGCGGCTCGAAACCCGAAAGCGTCACACCCAGCAGCCGGACCGGACGGCGGAACGGATGGAGGTCCTCCAGCAGGCTCTCGGCCACCGCCAGAATCTCTTCGGCCCCGGCCAGCGGCCGCGGCAGGGTGCGGCGCCGGGTGAGCTGCTCGAAATCGGTGAAACGGACCTTCACGGTCACCGTCCGACCGGACAGCCGCTTTTCGGCGGCGGGCCGCGCAACCTTCCCAGCCAGACGGCGCAGCACCTCGACCGCCGCCCCGAACTCGCGCAGATCCTCCGACAGCGTCGTCTCGGCACCGATCGACTTGCGCCGCCGGTCGGGCCGCACCGGGCGCGTGTCGATCCCCCGCGAGATGGCGTGATAATGCACGGCCGAAGACCCGAAATGGGCCTGCAGGAACGCGAAGCTCCGGGCCCGAAGATCGGCGCCGGTGCGGATGCCGAGACGGTGCATCTTCTGTTCGGTCACCGGACCCACGCCGTGAAACCGCCCGACCGGCAACGCCGCCACGAAGGCCTGGGCGCGGTGGGGCGGGATGACGGTCAGCCCGTCGGGCTTGTTCTGGTCCGAGGCGAGCTTGGCGAGGAACTTGTTGTAGCTGACCCCGGCCGAGGCGGTCAGCCCGGTCGCCGCGCGGATCTCGGCCCGGATCTCCTCGGCGATCCCGGTGGCGGGGCGCCCGGCGGCACAGGCCCCGGTCACGTCGAGATAGGCCTCGTCCAGCGACAGCGGCTCGACCAGATCGGTATGGGCGGCGAAGATGGCGTGGATCTGGGCCGAGACCGCCTTGTAGACCTCGAAGCGGGGCGGCACGAAAATCAGCTCGGGGCATTTCCGCAGAGCCGTGACCGAGGGCATGGCCGACCGCACACCGAAGGCCCGTGCCTCGTAGCTGGCCGCCGCCACCACCCCCCGCGCCCGGCCATGCCCGACCGCGACCGGGCGGCCGCGCAGCTCGGGCCGGTCGCGCTGTTCGACCGAGGCAAAGAAGGCGTCCATGTCGACATGGATGATGCGCCGCTGGTCCGCTGCCGCCGCTGGGGCGCCCCCGGGATCGGTCTCGGGATCGGTCCCGGTTGCCGGATCGTCGCCATGGCCGACCTCCATCGCCCCGCTCTCCCGGATTGCGCGCCAGTTCTGCGTCTTGCGGGTCAGACCCCCGCCGGATCGCGGCCAAGCATACCGCCTCGGTCCTCCGGGCTCAACGCGACCCGGGTCCGGGTCTCGCGCTGCCGCGCGCCCGATCATTGACGAAACATCACTTTGGCGCGAAGAGTCCCGCATGGCGCGAAGTACATTCGAGCTCGAATGCCTTCTGCATGCACCGCACGAGGTGCAGGAAACCCAGGCGCGCCGCCCCGGCATCGCCCGCTTCGCCATCGAGCGGGTGACCGGGACCGATGCGCGCAAGGCTGTCTTTGTCGGCCGCCAAGACGGCCACCCGGCCGAACTGCCCCTGCTGCGCGGCCCGAAGGGACCCGAGCGCACCCGCGCGTTCCACCGCGACCTGCAGCGTCTGGCGCTTCATATGGGACATGACCCGGTCCGGGTGCCGCCGCGGGTCGCGGCCTGGCCCGGCGAGGGGCTTCCGGTGCAGCGCCTGACCGAGGGCCGTCCGATGAGCCAGGCGCTGGCCGGGCCCGAGCGCGACGAGATGATCGGGCGCGCCGGTGGCTGGCTGGCCCATCTGGTCTCGACCGAACGACGGCGGCTTTCCCTTGGCGGACGTTACTGGCCGCGGCGGCGCGGCGCGGAACTGGCCGCCAAGCGGGCCCAGCCGACCGACCGGCGTCTGGCGGACGAGTTGTCGAACCGGCTCGAGGCGCTTCTGACGACCGTCGCGGGCCGGCCGATCACCCAGGCCCGCTGGAGCGGCGGCTTTCGGCCGCGCAACCTGCTTCTGCGCGACGGCGCGGTCTATGGGCTGGCATCGGGCGACCCGGGCCGGATGCAGCTGGTTCGCGACACCGCGCGGTTTCTGGTGGCGCTGCGCATCGGTCACCCGCGCGCCGAGACCGGAGATATCCGCTTTGGTATCCATGGCGCCGATCTCGATGCGTTGCTGGCGCCGATCGCGGCGATTCCGGCGGGCGAACGGGCGCGGCACCTGCCCTTCTTCATCGGGGTCGAACTGGCCGGGGCCTTCGCGCTCTGTCCGCCGGACTTGCCAGAAACCGCAGCGCTCTGCGACGCCATCGGGCATTTCCTCGGCGGAATCGGTCCCCCGACCCTTTGAGCCAGCCCCTTCAGACCAGCCGTCCGGCCTCCAGATGCAGGGTCCGGTCCATCCGCGCGGCCAGATCGAGGTTATGGGTCGCGATCAGCGCGGCCAGTCCGGTCTCGCGCACCAGCTCCATCAGCGCCCCGAAGACGGTATCGGAAGTGCCGGGATCGAGATTGCCGGTGGGCTCGTCGGCCAGCAGCAGCCGCGGACGGTTGGCCAGCGCCCGGCAGAAGGCCACGCGCTGTTGTTCGCCCCCCGACAGCGCGGCCGGGCGGTGCCCGGCACGGGGCGCGATGCCGACCCGGGTCAGAAGGTCCATCGCCCGCGCCTCGGCCGCCGCGCGGGGCGTACCCGCCGCCATCTGCGGCAGCAGGATGTTCTCCAGCGCGGTGAATTCCGGCAGCAGGTGGTGAAACTGATAGACGAAGCCGATATCGGCCCGGCGTGCGGCGGTGCGGCGGCGGTCGCTTTGCCCGGTCATGTCGGCCCCCGCGATCCGCACCGCGCCGCTGTCGGGCGTGTCGAGCAGCCCCGCGATATGCAGAAGCGTCGACTTGCCCGCCCCCGAGGGCGCGACCAGGGCCACGACCTCGCCCGGCGCCACCGACAGCGAGGCGCCCCGCAGCACCGAGACCTCGCCGGGAAGGCCGCGATTATAGCATTTCTCGACCGCATCGAGGCTCAGGACAGGATCACTCATACCGCAGGGCCTCGACCGGGTTCATCCGGGCCGCGCGGCGGGCCGGGAAGATCGTGATGACGAAGGACAGGCCCAGCGACAGCAGGACCGCCGACAGCACGTCCTGCAGTTCCAGCTTGGCGGGCAGGTTGTAGATGCCCCGGATCGACGGGTCCCAGACGCCCCCGCCCGACACGTAGTTCACCAAGGAGAAGATCGGGTCGATATAGATCGCGAAAAGACAGCCGAGGATCACCCCGAACAGCGTCCCCGCCAGTCCGACCGACGCACCGCAGATGAAGAATACCCTGAGGATCGAGCCCTCGGACAGCCCCATGGTCCGCAGGATGCCGATGTCGCGGCCCTTGTTCTTGACCAGCATGATCAGCCCCGAGACGATGTTCATGGTCGCGATCAGCACGAGGATCGAGAGGATGATGAACATCACGTTGTCCTCGACATCGAGCGCACGCAGGAAGGACCCCGAGGCATCGCGCCAGCTCCAGATCAGCGCCCGGTCGCCCGCCGCGCGCAAAAGCGCCGAGGTCAGGTCGTCGACATGTTCGGGGTCCTCGACCATCACCTCGAACTCGTCGGCGACGCTCTCGCGGTTGAAGTAGCTCTGGGCCTCGGCGAAGGGCATGTAGACCCGGGTGCGGTCGATGTCGTAGCGCCCGGCGGTGAAGATGTAGGTGACCTCGTAGGCGTTGACCCGGGGCGAGGTGCCGAAGGGCGTCTTGACCCCGTCGGGCGAAATCAGCCGGACCCGGTCGCCGATGCCGACCCCCAGCTCGCGCGCGACACCAGAACCGATGGCGATGCCCTCGCCGAAGCGGTCGAGCGTGCCCGCATGCGCCTCGGGATGGGCGATGCGCGGGATCGTGGCCAGATCGGCGGGCGCGATGCCGAAGACCTCGACGCCCGCTGTGCCGCCGGGCGCGGCCGCCATCACCTGCCCCTTGATCAGCGGGGCCACCCGGGTCACGCCGGGCACCGTCCGCAGCCTTTCGGCGATGGGTTCGTAATCGGGGATGGTGCGGGTCCGCACGCCGGCGGCGTTCACCTCGCTTGCGGCATAGACCGTGACATGGGCATTGGCGCCGAGGATGGTGTCGACGAATTCCTCGCGAAAGCCCGAGCGCACGGCGAGCGTCGCGATAAGCGCAAACACGGCAAGCGTGATGCCCAGCAGGCTGATCCAGGTCATGGTGCTGACCCCGCCCTCGGCCTTGCGGGCGCGCAGATAGCGCCAGGCGATCATCCATTCGAAGCGGGCGAAGGGGGCGGCGGTCATGGGCTCTCCGGTCGGCGTTCCGGGCGCAAAGAGCAGGATTTGCGGATCGGGGTCAAGGCCGCGCCGGAACGCCCGCGCGTTCGTGAAGGCTTGACGGGCGCGGGCCATGGCGGGCCCTCTCGGGCCAGGGACGCTCTTGTCCCTGTCGCAGAAAAGGCCCGCCTGCCGATGACGACGGCCCTCTCCGACGCGCCGCGCGTGATCCCGAGGATCGCGCCCTATCATTCTGGCCCCTACCGGCTGGGCGCCATCCTGCAAGACCCGGGCACCCTTCCCGGATCGGGCTGCAACGCCCAGAAGACCGGCGAAATCGGGGTTCTGAACGGCGATCCGAGCGCGACCCTTTGCAGGCCAGGCTCTGGAGGCCAACGGCATTCCCTTGTCCGCCTATCTGCCGATGAACGCCATTCCCTGGTACGATGGCCCGGCCAGTCGGCCCGCGCGGCTGCTGAAGGAGGGCGCCGCTTATAACCGTCGGCTCATTCTGGAGGCGGGCGTGGATCTGGTGCTGCTTCTCGGGCGGCAGGCCTGGACAAGCGCGCGGTATCTGAACCTGCCGGACCGGATCGGGATCCGGAGGCTGCCGCATCCCGGGCGTCTCGGACTTATCAACTATCGCGAGAACGGCAAGATCGTTGGCGCTCGCGAGGCACAAAAACGGCTGATCGCGGGGTTCGCCCTGCGCTGATCCGGCTTCCGCGTCCAGCCCAACGGCAATCTGTTGTTTCTAATGTACGAAAATTGGCCCCCGCCTGAACAGGCCCCGGCCTCAAGGCTCTGGCGGGCCGCACTATCGGACCGGGGGAGCAATCGTGAACCGAGAGGGATATCCCGACCAAACTCCGGCTTCGACGGGCTTTTGAGGCCGATTTCCGCCTCGATCCCGCAAGCCATCGGCCCCCTCGCGCATCGACCAGCCAGGCGGAGCGCCGATCCGCGCGTCCCGGTCCCGCCGGGCACAAATAAAACCGGCACGCCCGTTACACGCGCCGGCTTTCATTTCGACGATCCGGGCGCTGCCCCCGAACCCGGACCTCCGCCTCCGCCGTTCAGAGCCAGGTGTGGAAGCTCGATTTCGCCATCGGCTCCCAGTGCGACCCGGTCCGGTGGGGCGCGTAGATCTCGGCGATCTTCGCCACGGCGGCTTCGGGGCTCATCTCTTCGCTATCGCCGGTGCGGCGCGAGGTCAGCTCGACCACGCCGGTCTTCAGCCCGCGCGGGCCCACGGTGATCCGCCAGGGCAGGCCGATCAGGTCCATGGTCGCGAACTTGGCGCCGGCGCGTTCCTCGCGGTCGTCGTAAAGCGGCTCGAGCCCCTTGTCGGACAGCGCCTTGTAGATCCCCTTGCAGGCGCCATCGGCCTCGGCATCGCCCTGCTTGAGATTGACGATGCCGCAATGGAAGGGCGTCACGCCCTCGGGCCAGATGATGCCCCGGTCGTCATGGTTGGCCTCGATCAGCGCGCCGACCAGGCGCGAGACGCCGATGCCGTGGCTGCCCATGTGAACCGGCACCCGTTCGCCCTTGTCGTTGACGACGGTGGCCCCCATCGGTTCGGAATACTTGGTGCCGAAATAGAAGATCTGGCCGACCTCGATCCCGCGCGAGCTGCGCCGCCGCGCCTCGGGGATCGCCTCGTAAAGCGCCGCGTCATGGGTTTCGTCGGTGCGGGCGTAGGGCGTCGTCCATTCCTTGACGATCTGCGCGCATTCGGCGCGGTCGTCGTAGTTCACGTTCCGGTCGCCGAAGGTCAGATCGAGGATTGCACTGTCATAGAAGACCTCGGATTCGCCGGTATCGGCCAGCACCAGGAATTCATGGGTGTCGTCGCCGCCGATCGGTCCGCTGTCGGCGCGCATCGGGATCGCCTTCAGCCCCATCCGTTCATAGGTGCGCAGATAGCTGACCATGTGCCGGTTATAGGCATGGATCGCGCTGTCATAGTCGATATCGAAGTTGTAGCCGTCCTTCATGTAGAATTCGCGGCCCCGCATCACGCCGAAGCGCGGGCGGACCTCGTCGCGGAATTTCCACTGGATGTGGTACAGCGTCAGCGGCAGGTCCTTGTAGCTGCCCACATGCGACCGGAAGATGTCGGTGATCATCTCTTCGTTGGTGGGGCCGTACAGCATGTCGCGGTCGTGACGGTCGCGGATCCGCAGCATCTCGGGGCCGTAGGCGTCATAGCGCCCGCTCTCGCGCCACAGATCGGCCGATTGCAGCGTCGGCATCAGCATCGGGATATGACCCGCGCGGATCTGTTCTTCGTGCACGATGGCCTCGAGCTTCTTGAGCACCTTGAAGCCCAGCGGCAGCCAGGAATAGATCCCGGCCGAGGCCTGCTTGATCATTCCCGCCCTCAGCATCAGCCGGTGGCTTGCGATCTGGGCTTCGGAAGGGGTCTCCTTCAGGACGGGCAGGAAATAGCGGGACAGGCGCATTTTCGGGTCGGGCCTCGTGAATTGACGTCCCTGCCCTCCTATGTCATCGCGGACGGCCAGACAAGCGCCGCCCTTGCAAGGCAGGCCGGTCTGGGCGAAGACGGATTGCAACCGATACGGGAGAGGGCGGATGGGCTTGCCGGTCCGGGCACAGGCGAAATACTGGGGCATCGCGGCTGCGGCGATCGTGCTGATCCTGATGCTGCTGGGCGATGTGATGATGCCTTTCCTGGTGGGGATGGCGGTTGCCTATTTCCTCGACCCGGTGGCCGACCGGCTGGAACGGGCGGGGTTCTCGCGGGTGGGCGCGACGGTCACGATCACGCTCTGCGCGCTGGTGATCTTCGTGCTGGGCGCACTGCTGGTGTTGCCCTCGATGATCGAACAGGCGGTGGCGCTGGTCAATGCCGCGCCCGATCTCGCCAGCCATCTGCATGCCTTCCTGACCGAACGCTTCCCGTCGCTTGCGGATAACGGCTCGACCGTCCGAAAGACCCTGACGGGCATCGGCGAGGCGGTGCAGGCCAAGGGCGGCGAGCTTCTGAACGGGGTGCTGACCTCGGTCGTCAGCATCGTCGACATGGTGGTGCTGGTCGTGCTGGTGCCGGTCATCACCTTCTACCTGCTGATGGACTGGGACCGGATGGTGGCCGAGGTCGACCGGCTTCTGCCGCGCGACCATGCGCCGGTGATCCGCCGTCTCGCGGGCGAGATCGACCGGACGCTCGCGGGTTTCATCCGCGGCCAGGGTACGGTCTGCCTGATCCTGGGCGTCTTCTATGCGGTGGCGCTGGGCCTGCTGGGGCTGAATTACGGGCTGATCGTGGGCTTCGTCGCCGGGATGATCTCGTTCATTCCTTACGTTGGCGCGGTGGTCGGCGGCGTCCTGGCGCTGGGGCTCGCGCTGTTCCAGTTCTGGGGCGAGTGGTGGATGATCGCCATCGCGGGCGGCATCTTCTTCGCGGGCCAGCAGATCGAGGGCCATATCCTGACGCCGAAGCTCGTCGGCGGGTCGGTCGGGCTGCATCCGGTCTGGCTGATCTTCGCGCTGTCGGCCTTCGGATCGCTGTTCGGTTTCGTCGGGCTGCTGGCCGCGGTGCCGGTGGCGGCGGCTCTGGGCGTGCTGACCCGATTCTTCATCGCCCAATACATGGACAGCCGACTTTACCGGGGCATGGCCGGGCGCGACGACGCGCCCGCCCCCGACAGCGACGAGGACGCGGCCTGAGATGGTACGGCAACTGGCCCTCGAGCTTCCGGTGCGTCCGGCCCGCGGCCGGGCCGCCTTCTTCGTGGCCCCGCCCAATGCGCTGGCGGTGCAGCAGATCGACGCCTGGCGCGACTGGCCCGCGCGCAAGCTGGTGCTGATCGGCCCCGAGGCCTCGGGCAAGACCCATCTGGTGCATGTCTGGGCCGATCTCGCCTCGGCCGAGGTGATCCATGCCCGCGACCTGCCGCAGGCCGAATTGCCCGCGCTGGCGGCCGCCGGGGCCGTGGCGGTCGAGGATGCCGACCGGATCGCGGGCCGCAGACAGGCCGAGGATGCGCTTTTTCATCTGCACAACCTTCTGGCGGCCGAGGGCGGCACGCTCTTGATGACCGCGCGCCGGGCGCCGCGCGACTGGGGGCTGTGCCTGCCCGATCTGGCCAGCCGGGTGCAGGCCGCCGCCACCGCCCATCTGGAGCCGCCCGACGACACGCTGCTGGCCGCAGTGCTGGTCAAGCTGTTCGCAGACCGCCAGATCGCCGTCAGCCCCGACCTGATCGGCTATCTGGTGGACCGGATGGAACGGTCCTTCGCCGCCGCCGCCGAGACCGTTGCCGCCATCGACCGCGAGGCCTTGGCCAGCCGCCGCAAGCCCGGCCCCCGCCTGGCCCGCGAGGTGCTGGACAACGGCCCCGGAGGGGATGATTAACTGTCATGCATCCGTCACAGTGATTGCTCATAAGCCCGCCATGACCCAAGCCGATTTCCTCGTTGCCCCGTTCCCCGAACCGGTCGAGATCCCCGAACCCCAACGGATCGGCCCCAAGCGGTTCTATAACCGCGAACTGTCCTGGCTGGGGTTCAACTGGCGGGTGCTTGAAGAGGCGTCGAACCCGCGGGTGCCGCTGCTGGAACGGGTGCGCTTCGTCTCGATTTCGGCGACGAACCTCGACGAATTCTATACCGTCCGGGTCGCGGGCCTGCGCGAGCTGGCCAAGAAGGGCAATATCGTGCCCGCGGCCGACGGGCTGACGCCCGCCGAACAGCTGGTGCTGATCGACCGCGACGCGCGCAAGCTCCTGCAATCGCAACAGACCGCCTGGAACAAGCTCAAGCGCGAGATGGAGGATGCGGGCATCCACATCCTGACCCGCTCGCGGCTGACCGCGGCCGACCGCGCGCATCTGGAAGACTATTTCCTGCGGAAGGTGTTTCCGGTGCTCTCGCCGCTCGCGATCGACCCGGCGCATCCCTTCCCCTTCATCCCCAACACGGGTTTCTGCCTGGCGCTCCAGCTTGAACGCGACCGCGACGGCCATCCGCTTCAGGCGCTGTTGCCGATCCCGCACCAGATCCAGCGCTTCGTGCGGCTGCCCGCCGAGGATGGCCAGCAGCGCTTCTTGCCGATGGAAGAGCTGTTGCTGGTGCATCTGGGCTCGCTCTTCCCGGGCTATCGCGAGGTCGGAAGCTGCACCTTCCGGGTGCTGCGCGACAGCGACCTCGAGGTCGAGGACGAGGCCGAGGATCTGGTGCGCGAATTCGAGGTGGCGCTGAAACGCCGCCGCCGCGGCGAGGTGGTGCGCATGAAGCTGTCGGCGGGCGCGCCCGAACAGCTGCGCTCGGTCATCATGCGCGAGCTGCACATCACTGAGGAAGAAGTTATCGAGGTGCGCGGCATCATCGGCGTCGCCGATCTGAAGGAACTGGTCATCGACGAGCGGCCCGACCTGCTCTGGCCGCCCTTCACGCCGCGCGTGCCGGAACGGGTCCAGGACCATGACGGCGACATGTTCGCCGCGATCCGGCAGAAGGACATGCTGCTGCACCACCCCTACGAGACCTTCGACATGGTGGTGCGCTTCCTGCAGCAGGCCGCGCGCGATCCCAACGTGGTGGCGATCAAGCAGACGCTTTACCGGACCTCGAAGAACTCGCCCATCGTCGAGGCGCTGTGCGAGGCGGCCGAGGACGGCAAGTCGGTCAGCGCGCTGGTCGAGCTGAAGGCGCGCTTCGACGAGGCCGCCAACATCCGCCAGTCGCGTCGGCTGGAGCGTGCGGGCGCGCATGTGATCTATGGCTTCATCAACTACAAGACCCATGCCAAGATCAGCACGGTCGTCCGGCGCGAGGGCGACCAGCTGGTGACCTATACCCATTTCGGCACCGGCAACTACCACCCGATCACCGCGCGGATCTATACCGACCTGTCGCTGTTCACCTGCGACGAGGCTCTGGGGCGCGACGCGACCAAGGTCTTCAACTATGTCGGCGGCTATGCCGAGCCCGCCCATCTGGAGAACCTGTCGATCTCGCCGCTGTCGCTGAAATCGACGCTGATGCAGCGGATCGCCGAGGAATCGGACCATGCCCGCAACGGGCGGCCCGCGCATATCTGGGCCAAGATGAACTCGCTGATCGAATCCGACGTGATCGACGCGCTTTACGCGGCCTCGAATGCGGGCGTGAAGATCGAGCTTGTGGTGCGCGGCATCTGCGGCATTCGGCCCGGCATCAAGGGCCTGTCCGAGAATATCCGGATCAAGTCGATCATCGGCCGGTTCCTCGAACATTCGCGCATCGTCTGCTTCGGCAACGGGCATGGCCTGCCCTCGCACCGCGCCCGGGTCTATATCTCGTCGGCCGACTGGATGGGCCGCAACCTCAACCGCCGGGTCGAGACGCTGGTCGAATGCACCAACCCCACCGTCAAGGCACAGATCACCGACCAGATCATGACCGCGAATTTCGCCGACGAGGCGCAAAGCTGGGTGATGCAGCCCGATGGCAGCTTCGTGCGCGCCGAAGCGGGACCCGATGCCTTCAACTGCCACCGCTTCTTCATGGAGAATGCCTCGCTCTCGGGGCGGGGCTCGGCCGGGGCGGCCGATGTGCGGCAGCTGGCGAAGGTCAAGGATTGACCCCACCTCGCCAGTTTTGGCAGAGTCCCCCTGCGGTCCCGAGGAGAGGCAATTCATGGACGGACAGGCCGAGGATCGCCCCGAGGCATGGGATCCTTTCGGACGCTCGCTGTTCGGCGGGCCAGAGGCCCGTGCGCTGTCGCGCGTCGGCGTCGTCGATATCGGGTCGAACTCGGTCCGGATGGTGGTGTTCGACGGCGCGGCGCGCAGCCCCGCCTATTTCTTCAACGAAAAGGTCATGTGCGCGCTTGGCGCGGGCCTGAGCGAAACCAACCGCCTGTCGCCCGAGGGGCGGCGCCGGGCGCTGGCCGCGCTGAAACGCTTCGAGATCCTGTCCGAAGCGATGGGCGCCGCGCCCTTGACCGTGGTCGCCACCGCCGCCATGCGCGACGCCGAGGACGGCCCCGAATTCCGCGCCGAGATCGAACGCGCCACCGGGCTGAAGATCTGGGTGATCGACGGCACCGAAGAGGCGCGGCTGTCGGCCCAGGGGGTGCTTCTGGGCTGGCCCGGCGCCGAGGGCATCGTCTGCGACATCGGCGGGTCCTCGATGGAGCTGGCGGAGCTGAAGGGCGGCATCGTCGGACAGCGCGGCACCTCGCCTCTGGGCCCGCTCAAGTTGCGCGACGTGCCGGGCGGCAAGAAGGGGCTCGACCGCTATATCGGGCAGGAGATCGAGCGTCTGGCCGCGCCGATGCCGATCGCGCCGCCCCGGCTTTATCTCGTCGGCGGGTCCTGGCGCGCCATCGCCCGGCTCGACATGGAACGGCGCGGCTATCCGCTGACGGTGCTGCACGAATACCGGATGACGCGAAGCTCGCTGTCGGAAACCATCGACTGGATCGCCACGTCGGATACCGAGGCGTTGCGCCAAAGGACCGGCACCTCGCCCGACCGCATGGCGCTGGTGCCCTATGCGGCGCAGGTGCTGAAGAAGCTTGTCGCCCATCTGCGCCCGCGCGAGATCGCGGTGTCGAGCTACGGCATCCGCGAGGGGCTGCTTTTCGAACAGATGCCCGCAGATCTGCGCGCCCGCGACCCGCTGATCGAGGCCTGCCGCTTTGCCGAACAGACCTCGGCGCGGCTTCCGGGCTTCGGCAACCGGCTTTACAACTTCATCCTGCCGCTGTTCGGCGCGGCCGGTCCGGAAAAGCGCCGTTTGATCCGCGCCGCCTGCCTGTTGCACGACACCGCCTGGCGCGCCCATCCCGACTATCGCCACGAGGTCTGCTTCGAATCCGCGACCCAGGCCAATCTGGGCGGGCTGGAACATTGGGAGCGGGTGTTTCTGGGGGTGTCGCTGCTGCATCGCTACAAGAACAGCCGCGCGGGCAGCCGGTTCGAGCCGCTATTCGCGCTGCTCGAGCCCGAGCAGATCCGCCAGGCCGAGGTGCTGGGCAAGGCGATGCGCTTCGGTGCGATGTTCTCGCTGCAGGCGCCCGACAGCCTGGCCGAGCTGCGTCATTACCCCAAGAAGAAGCAACTTGAACTGATCCTCGCCGCCGGGTCCGAGGCCCTGTTCGGCGAGGTGGCCGAGGCGCGGTTCGCCTCGCTCGCGAAGGCGCTGGGGGTCGAAACCAGCGTCCGCGTCCGCCGCCACTGAGCGGCGCGGCGCAGGCCAGAGGAGGCCGGAAGCATGGGCAGGGATCTTGTCTTTCGCGCCTCGGCACGGCTGATGGCTATGGACGATGCCGCCTGGGCGCGCCATGCCAATCCCTGGAGCGGCTGGTCGCGCCTGTCGGTTCTGCCGCTTCTGAGTGTTGCCGCCTGGAGCCGGATCTGGCTTGGTTGGGGCGCACTGGCACCGCTGGCGCTGGTGCTGGTCTGGACCTGGGCCAATCCCCGCCTCTTCCCGCCGCCCGCCTCGACCGGGTCCTGGATGTCGCGGGGGGTGCTAGGCGAGCGGATCTGGCTGACGCAGGGAACCGACCCCGCCTTCGCGCATCACCGCCCGGTGGTCCGCGCGCTCGGCCTGGCGGGGGCGCTGGGCCTTGGTCTGCTTCTGGCCGGGCTTGCCCTGCTGGCACCCGCGCCCACGGCCGCCGGGCTCGCGGTGGCGATGCTGTCAAAGCTCTGGCTGCTCGACCGGATGGTCTGGGTGCATCGCGATGCGGGCGCGCCCGGATTGCCGCCTGGCTGAGCCGTCCCTCCTGCCACCGGGACAGACGGAAGTCGGTATCGACCGGACCGGCCGCTCGGGCTTAGGCTCGGAATGTGCGGAGAGCTCTTTCCGCATGGAGGACCGGTTCGGCCGGGGGGCTGCGGACGCCAGAGCCTCGCGCATGTCGCGGGCCTTGCTACATGTGCGCCGACCGGATCGGACCCCGAGGGAGGAGATGACCCGATGTCCAGCTATGACGGCGGATGCGCCCATGTGCATGCCCATGCCGACCACGACCCGATCGACAACCACACCTGCCACTGTTCGGTCTGCAAGCGGGTGACCGGCCAGCCCACGACCCATGTGGTGTTCTTCAGGCATGGCGATCTTGCCGCCGAGGGCGGGCCGATGAAGCGGGTGCCCTTCAACGACCGGAACCCGGACGGGCCGCTGGAAATCTGCATCTGCGAGGAATGCGGCACGCCGATCATGCTGGACGACAAGCAGGGCCGCATCCGCGCCGTGGTGCCGAACCTGATGGGCTCCAGCGCCGAGATGCCCGCGACCTATCACGCCTTCTACGACGCCGCGACCGGGGTGCCGAAACCCGATGACGGGCGGCCGGTCTATGAGGGGCTCCGCCCCGATTTCGTCTGGCCCCAGCCGTCCTGACGGGCGGCGGGCCGGCGGGGGCGCCGGGACGCCCGGGTTCCGGCGCCCTTCCCGACCTCGGCCGTCTTCCCTTCGGCCGAGGCGTCAGAGCGTGGCGTCAGATCTCGATGTCGTCGGCGTGATCGGGATCTGCCAGCGGCGGCGCGCCGGGCTTGCGGCGGATGATGATATCGCCATTCGGCAGACGCTCGGGCATCTGATAGGCGTCGAGATCGTCGATCAGGTCCATCAACCGCGACAGCACCGGTTCGGCCGCCTCGGCGAAGTCCCTCATCCGGGGCTGGATCTCGTCGCCGAGCCCCTTGAAGAGCTTGCGCATCCCCTCGCCCAGAAGATCGAGCCCCTTATCCAGATCGCCCGGATCGTTGGCCCCGCCCGTGCCGTCGAGCGGCGCGCCGTCCTGGGCCGCGACAGGCGGTGCCGCAAGCGACAGGGCCAGCAGAAGGGCGATCAGCGGGGCATGGGCGGCCAGACGAGTCATGGCCCCAGTATAGGCGCCGCGCGGCGGAAAATGAACCGGCTGCGCACATCGGGTCGCGGGCGCGTCACAGCGCGATGTCGAGGCTGACCGGGAAATGGTCCGAGGCGGTCAACAGCGCCTCGCGCAGCTCGGGCACCCGGTAAAGCTCGGGGTCGTCGAAGGGATGCCAGATCCGCCAGACGGGGGCGCGCGCGCGCAGATCGGCCGAGACCAGTACATAGTCGAGCAGCGCCGACAGATAGCGCCCGGTCGTCGGCACATAGAACCGCGCCGAGGCCGGTTGCGCCGCCAGAAGCCCCTGCAACGCCGCGCGCGCATGGGGGTCGTAAAGCCGCCGGTCGGGCGGCCCGTCCTGCCCCAGCACGATCTCGAGCCCCGAGCGGCCAAAGAGCTTTTCGTATTCGTCGAGCCCCGGCCCGTCATTGAGATCGCCCAGAACGATCAGTGGTTCGCCCGCCTCAAGATGCGTCTCGACCCGCTGACGAAGCCAGATGCACTGGGCCAGTTGCTTGCGGCGGTTCTCGATCGAGATGCGGATCACCTCTTCGGGGCTGCGCGCCCCGTGCGGCGCCTTCGACTTGGCATGCACCCCGATCATCCGAAGCGACGCGCCCGAGGCGGTTTCGACCGCCAGTTCCAGCGGCGGCTTGGAAAACCGGATGAGGTCCGGCGCGGCATCGACATCGACGTCCCAGCGAAACACCCCGTCGAAGCGCGGCGCCTCGCGCGCCCCCTTGCGGCCGGTGGGCAGCCCCTGCGGGTCGTGCCGCGCCTCCAGCCGGTCGGGGTCGTAAAGCAGCGCGATTTCCTGCTGGGTGTCGTTCGCGAACCCGATCACCGCGCGCCGGGCCCTGAGGGCGAAGGCCTGCGCGAAACCTTCCAGCGCCCGCACCGTGCCGCGCCGCCCATTCTGGTCGGGTGCCTCGATCACCATCACCGCATCGGCGTCGAGCGCGGTAAAGACGATCCCCAGCGCCTCGATCTGGGCATGCCGCGTCAGCCCGTGCCGCCCCGATGGGCCGTCATCGTCCAGAAGCGCGCCCGCATCGTCGAAAAGCGCGTTGAACCATTCGACATTGTAGGTGGCGATCCTCACGCCGCGCGTTCCGCGACGATGGCCTCCCAGGCCTGATTGACCGCCACCAGCCGCCGTTCGGCCAGCTTGATCGCCTCTTCGGGCACGCCGCGCGCCTGCATCCGGTCGGGATGGGTCTCGCGGACCTCGGCGCGCCAGACCTTGCGGATGGCATCCAGATCGTCCTCGGGGTCGACCCCCAGCACCGCATAGGGATCGGGCACCGCGTCGGGCACGAAGCGGGCACGGAGCGTGCGGAACTGGCGGTCTGTCAGCCCGAAGATCTCGGCCACCCGGGCAAGGAAGGCATCCTCGTCGGGGTGATAGTCGCCATCGGCCAGCGCGATG
The DNA here is from genome assembly GCF_003314725.1 of Rhodovulum sp. BSW8. NCBI lineage: Bacteria > Pseudomonadati > Pseudomonadota > Alphaproteobacteria > Rhodobacterales > Paracoccaceae > Rhodovulum > Rhodovulum sp. BSW8. Next base: position 2,668 of record NZ_QNVX01000004.1, on the reverse strand, counting down.
AAGAAAAGCCCCTCCATCAGGTCGCAAAGCGGCGCCTCGGTCTCGCGGAACATGCGGCGGATACGGCGGGCGTAATCCTCGAAGCCCGCCACGTCCTGCCGGGCCAGATCGAAGACCCGGGCCGCATTGGCCTCTTCCCCCGGCGGGATGGTGAAGACCTCGCGGAAGGCCGCCACCTCGTCGCGGGTGACCCGGCCATCGGCCTTGGCCATCTTGGCGCCCAGCGCGATCACCGCGATGGTGAAAGCTACGGTGCGTTCGGGGGCGGTGCGCAGCCGGTCGAACACGGCCGCAAGGCCTTCGCCCTTGGCAAGGGCGGACAAAGCGTCGGCGATGCGGGACCAGAGCGACATGCGCAGAGCTTAGCCCGCCAGCGCGGCAGAGTCAGGTCGGGCATTCGGCCGCCCTGACGGTGTCGCAGCGGCAAGCCCCGCCGGTTTTCGGCAAATATTCGCCATCATTCGAGAATCCGGCGCCCATGGGGCGTGTCGATCAGCGCCCGAAGCGCCGGTTCCGGCCCCGGATGCACCGCCACCAGCGGATCGTCCAGCAGGCCTTCGAGGGCGTGGCACAGGTCGTCTGCGCGCGGGTGGTACAGTTCAAGCCCCACCAGACGGCACCCGGTATCGGGCAGCATCGCCACCGGATGCAGATCGCCCTGCCATTCGATCAGCGCAGGGAAGAGCCCGCCGAAGGACAGTTCTCCGTCTTCGGGTACCGCCATCCGCCAGCGTAGATCGCCGCGCGCGAAGGCCATGGGCCGCCCCGACCCGGCAGGCGCCCGCGCAAGCGCGGCCCCAAGGTCAGACGTGCGCGCCACCCAGGCGGCGGGGCGCGGCCGCCCCTCGAACCGGTCGAGCCCGAACCAGCGCGCCCGGCCGGGCGGCGGCGCTTCGGGGTCGATGGCAATCACCTCGAGATAAAGCGCGGGGCTCAGCCGCAGCAGCCGGTTATGGGTGCCCATCGCCTCATGCCGCCCGCCCGCGGCCAGACGCACCCCAAGCGCGGCCTCGACCGCGGCCACGCCCTCGTCCAGCGTCGCCGCCGCAATGGCCAGATGATCGAGTTCGAGCATCGCATGTCCCGCGTTTTGCGGCGGTTTCGGGGCCGGATCGCCCCACCCGCAATTGACTTCTCAAGGCCAGAACCCCATCTGGCAGACAGACAATCCAGTAAAAATCGGGAAGTTCAATGCTGCTCCGCGCGCTCGACAAGTTTTTCGGCCACGAAGCCTCTGGTGGTATTCTGCTCATGCTTGCGGCGCTGGCCGCGCTCATCGTCGCCAATTCCTCGCTGCAACCCGCCTATGACAGCGCGCTCGGCGCGACCTTCTCGGTGCTCTTGAATGGCGAGGGGTTGGAAAAACCCCTGATCCTGTGGATCAATGACGGGCTGATGGCGGTCTTTTTCTTCCTGATCGGTCTGGAGCTCAAGCGCGAGATGCGCGAGGGCAAGCTGAAGAAACCCGCCGACGTGGTCTTGCCGGGGATGGCAGCGGTCGGCGGCATGGTGGTGCCCGCGCTGATCTTCGCGGCCTTCAACTGGGGCAGCCCCGAAACCCTGTCAGGCTGGGCCATTCCGGCCGCGACCGACATCGCCTTCGCGCTGGGGGTGCTGGCGCTTCTGGGCGACCGGGTCCCGGCGGCGCTGAAGGTGTTCCTGCTGACGCTGGCCATCCTCGACGATCTGGGCGCCATCGTCATCATCGCGCTGTTCTACACAGCCGATCTGAAAGTCGACTACCTGTTCCTGGCGCTGATCCCGCTGGCCGGGCTGATCTGGCTGAACCTCCGGGGCGCGCACCGGATCGCGCCGATGATCCTGCTGGGCACGATCATGTGGTTCTTCGTGCTGAAATCGGGGGTGCATGCGACCATCGCGGGCGTGGTGACGGCCTTCTGCATCCCGCTGACCGACAAATGGGGGAAATCGCCCCTGCACGCGCTGGAACATGCGCTGTCGCCCTATGTGCTGTACCTGATCCTGCCGATCTTCGCCTTCGGGAATGCGGGCGTGGTGCTGACCGGCATCTCGCCGTCGGACCTGCTGCAGCCGCTGCCGCTGGGCGTGGCGCTGGGGCTGGTGATCGGCAAGCAGCTGGGCGTCTTCGCGGTGACCTTCGCCATGGTCAAGTCCGGGCTCGCCCGTCTGCCCGAGGGCGTCGGCTGGGTCCATATCTACGGGCTCTCCTGCCTCGCCGGGATCGGCTTCACGATGTCGCTTTTCATCGGCTCGCTCAGCTTTGGCGATCCGGCCCTGATGAACGACGTCCGTCTGGGCGTGCTGTGCGGCTCGGCGATCTCGGCGGTTCTGGGCTATGCAGCCTTGCGCCTGATCGCGAGCCCTGCCGGGGCAAAGCAGGTCGCCACGGCCCGATGACCGTCCCCGGTCCGCAGTCGCCCGTCCGTGGGCGACTGCGGACCGATCGGCCAGACGGCAAGCCGTCCCTTCCGACGCCAGACCCTAAATCACCGGAAGGTCGCGCGACCTCAGCGCTCTAACCGCCTGAGTTTTCCAGAACAACACATGCACATACCGTGAATCCGGGAAACAGATTCCGGCGCACATTTTCCTCAGCCAGCCACCCGGTCTGGGGGCTCCGAGCGACGACGCGGCATCGCGAAAACGACACTCACAGATCGCACGACAGGACACATCCGATCCCTGC
>NZ_QNVX01000047.1:0-9730 GCF_003314725.1 Rhodovulum sp. BSW8 | reverse complement strand
CTCGTAATCCTCCGCGAACCGTTCATCGATCCGACTCGTCAGATCGCCGCCAGAAAGCGCCTGAAGCGCGCTGGCAAGCTTGGAAACCACTGCCTGCTGCGCGGCGGCGCTGGCCTGGCGATCTTCCTCGGCCGCGCGTTCGGCCTGTTGCATGCGGTCGCGTTCGATGAGGCCCTCGCGGAAGACGACGAGCGACTCGGCCATCCGCGCGATCTCGCCCCCGAAGATTCCGAAGCCCTTGACCTCGGCCAGTTCGCCGCGGGCCAGGCGGCCGGTGACGCGCACCAGCCGGCGCATCGGCCAGATGATCAGAAGCCAGGTCAGGATCGGCGCGGCGATGAAGACCGCGACACTGCCCAGGGTGACGAGCTTCAGACGGTGCTTGGCCTCGCCGGCCTCGGCCAGGATGGCAGTGCCGATGTCACCGGCCGTGGCGATCGCATTGTTGCCCTGGTCGCTGGCGACGGAGGCGATGCCGCGCAGGCGTTCATAGGCGGCCCGCGAGGCATCCTCGGCCTCCTGCTGCGCGGCAAGCCAGGCCCGGCGGTTTGCCACCACCCCGGTTTCCGGGTCGGCAAAGGCGACGATCCCTTCGATCATGGTCTTCAGGCTGCTGGTCAGATAGACCCGCCCGGCCAGATCGGTCAGCGCGTCGCGTGCGGCCAGGATCTGGTCCTGCGCGGCATCGGCCTCGGCGGCATCCTTCGCGGTGGCCCCGAGATAGGCGGAGGCAACCAGCGTTTCCACCGCGAGGTCAACATCGGACGTGTCGCGGATCTGTTGCACCTCGTTGCTCAGCAGCCGGTGGATGGCCTCGCGGTTGAAGACCGCGGTGTCCTCGGCGCCGATCATCAGCTTGAAGGTCAGATCGTCGATGGCCGAACTGAGCGCGATATTGCTGGCATCGCGGAGCCGCATGACCTCTTCGGTATAGCCCGCGCGCGCGCGGAACCCGGCATTGGCCGAACCGGCAAAGGCGGCCCGGGTTTCGGTCAGGATCGGCAGGTAGTCCGGGATCGTGCCCGCCGTGTCGAGATCGGCAAGCAGTCCTTCCAGCTTGCGCAGGCTGGCCGTCGCCAGATCGCGCAGGATCGCGGCCAGCGCGGGATCGTCCTGCCGGGCCAGCGCGAGGGCGACGCCGGACAGCAGGTTGATTTCGGCCCGGGCCTGCAGGATCAGCGCGGTCGAGTTGAAGTCGGAATGGACCAGCGTGTCGAGGGTGTCGGACACGCTTTCGATGGTCTGGTTGCCGGCCAGGTTCATGTCATAGACGGCATCCTCGGTCATGATCGACAGCGCTTCGCGGATCTCGCCCACCTGTGCGCCGAATTCGGCCAGCTGGTCCTGAAGCAGGTTCTGGCTCGCGAAGCGCTGGTCCAGAGCCCGCCGCATCTGCTGTGCCCTGTCGGACAGCGCCACCAGCATCGGCAGGAAGGTCTTGCGGTCCTCAGCGGGAAGGTCGTTGACAGACGCAAGCACACGCTTGCTTTCCTCGAGGTAGTTTTGGAACCCGGTCTCGACGCCTTCGGCGTTGCGGGCCATCAGCATCTCGGAAAGGGAGTCGCGGACATCGCCGGTGTGCTCGATGACCGCGACGCTGTCCCGGATGCCAGGCAAGTCCTCGGAGACCAGCCTGTCGATCTGTCCCGACAGCGAGTCGAAGACCATCGTCGAGATCACGATGGCGGCTGCGGTCATGGCCCCCATCAGAACGAGGGCGGACGAGAATTTCAGCGCAATACTACCGAACACCGTCGAAACGAATTTCAGCATGACAGCCCTCCGGGGCGTAACGTGGTCCTTGTGTCCCGGGCGGCCGCGCGGGCCGCCCGCACGGTCAGGATTTCGGCTCAGGAGCTGGCTCAGGGGCCGGCTCGTCGGGCGACGCCGGGGCCGGGGCCGGGATCTCGACGGGCTCGAAGGCCCCATCGGCCGAGATCCGGGTCAGGAAGACCTGGTCGAGTCCCTGGTTGTCGCCCGGGCCGAAGACAAGATGCAGGCCGCCGAGGTCGAGATCCCCCAGCTGATCGAGCGCGGCCAGCATCTTGGCGCGGGTCGGGAAGGGGCCCGCCTTTTCGAGCGCCTTCAGCGCGACACGTCCGGCCAGATAGCCTTCGAGCGAGACGAATTCGGGCGCGGCCTCGGCATCGACGGCTTTCAGCGCGGCCTGATACTCGGCCACGACCGGCAACGAGGTGTCGCCGGGGAACGGCACGACCTGGCTGACGATGATGCCTTCTCCGGCCGGGCCCAGTTCCTCGCTGAGCGCGCGCGAGCCGACGAAGGAGATATTGACGAGCTGCGGCGTGAACCCGAGCTTGCGCCCGACGCGCACGAATTCTGCGACAGGCTTGTAGGCGGCCACCATCACCACGGCATCGGGATTGGCCTTGCGGATGTTCAGAAGCGCGACCTTCACCGCCAGGGTATTGCGCGTGTAGTTGCCTTCGGCGACCGGCGTCAGCCCGCGTTTCTTCAGCGCACGGCGCACCCCTTCCAGCCCGACCTGACCGAACCCGTCATCCTGATAAAGGACCGCGATCCGGTCCTTGCCCAGCGCGTCGACCAGATAGGCGATCCAGGCCTCGGTTTCGGTGTCGTAGCTGGCGCGGATGTTGGCCACGTTGCTGACCCAGGGCGCGCGCAGGAAATCGGCCCCTGTCAACGGCCCGATCATCGGCATCCCGGCCGCGGCCGCGACCGGCAGCGTCGCCTTGGCGGTCGGAGTGCCGACCTGGCCGACCAGCGCGAGGTAGCGATCATCGGCCAGCATCTTCTCGACCTCGGCGGCCGAGCGGGTGGGTTCGTAGCCGTCATCGAAGCTGTCCATCCGGATCTTGCGGCCATTGACGCCGCCCGCGCGGTTGGCCTCTTCGAAGGCGGCCAGCAGGCCGAGGCGCAGGCCCTGACCCAGTGCCCCGGCCGGCCCCTCAAGGGCGGCGACCTGTGCGAAACGAACGACCGACCGGTCGGAGCCGGACGTGGCCCCGGATGTGGCAAGGAGAGGGGTGGAGAGACCAAGGAGGCTCGCGGCAAGTGCGATCGCAAAGGCAAGGCGCATGTCGTGTTCCGATACCGGCGGGGTTCCAGTTCAGAGCACTAGCTGTCGCGACGTTAAGATAGGGTATGCCAGCGCTCCGGCGATCGCTGACAGTTCTCGTAAAGTTCGAGCGAAATTCAGGCGAGGCCGGGGCGGACGCAGGGTAATCCCGGGTCAACCCCGGGTATAGCCAAGCGAGGCCTGCAAAAGCTTGCGGGTGTAGGAATGCGCCGGTGTCAGCGCCCGCATTTCGTCCACGCCCATCACCTCGACGATCTCGCCGGCCTGCATCACCGCGATACGCTCGCACATATGGGCGACCACCGCGAGATCGTGCGAGACCATCAGGAAGGTCAGCTTGTGTTCGGCCCGCAGGTCGGTCAGCAGGTTCAGGATCTCGGCCTGGACCGAGACGTCAAGCGCCGAGGTCGGCTCGTCGAGGAGCAGGATCGAGGGTTCGGGGGCCAGCGCCCGGGCGATGGCCACGCGCTGGCGCTGGCCGCCCGATAGCTGGTGGGGATAGCGAAAGCGGAAGGCAGGGCCGAGGCCCACATCGTCGAGCAGCCGCACGATCCGGGGTTCGATATCGCGAAAGCCGTGCAGATGCAGGGTTTCGGACAGCACCTGATCGACCGACTGACGCGGATGGAGCGAGGCATAGGGGTCCTGAAAGACCATCTGGACGCTCTTGTAGAAAAGCCGGTTGCGGTGCCGTCCGCGCGGGACCGGATTGCCGTTCACCGCCATCCGGCCCGACCAGTCGGGCGCCAGCCCGGTCAGCGCGCGCATGATCGTCGACTTGCCCGACCCGCTTTCGCCGACGAGCCCGAAGCTTTCGCCATGGCCGACGCGAAAGCTCGCGTGCCGGACGGCATCGACCCGGTCGCGGCCCTCGCCGAACCAGACGCTGACATCGTCGAAGAAAAGCGCGCTCATGACGGCCTCACCGACGGGGCCTCGGCCCAGGCCGGGTCGCGGCGCAGCACCTCCAGCCGTTTTTGCGGCGCGTCGAGCCGGGGCAGCGAGTTCAGAAGCCCCCGCGTATAGGGGTGCTTCGCCTCGTGCAGCTTGTCGGCCGCGCAGGTCTCGACCACGCGGCCCGCATACATGATCAGCACCCGGTCGCAGAAATCGGCCACGAGATTCAGGTCGTGGCTGATGAAGATCAGCCCCATGCCGCGATCCTGCACCAGACGGTCCATGATCTGCAGCACCTGCGCCTGGACCGAGACGTCCAGCGCCGATGTGGGTTCGTCCGCGATCAGCAATTCGGGGTCGGGGATCAGCATCATCGCGATCATGATCCGCTGACCCATCCCGCCCGACAGCTCGTGCGGATGGGCGCGCATCACCCGTTCGGGGTCGCGGATCGAGACCGCTTCCAGCATGTCCAGTGCGCGACGCCTGGCCTCGGCCCGGCTGCCCTTCTTGTGGACGCGCCAGGCCTCGATCAGCTGCTCGCCGACGCTCATCACCGGGTTCAGCGAAAATTTCGGGTCCTGCATCACCATCGAGATCCGCTCGCCCCGCACCTTGCGCATCTGCGCCTCGGAGTGCTGCATCAGATCCTCGCCATCGAGCCGGATATGCCCGGCCGTGACCTGCCCGGGCGGCCGGATCAGCCTGAGGATCGAGCGCCCGGTCATCGACTTGCCGGACCCGCTTTCGCCAACGATACCCAGTCGTTCCCGGCCAAGCTTGAAAGACACACCGCGCACCGCGTCGAACAGGCCGGTACGGGTGGGAAAGCGAACCCAGAGGTCCTCGACTTCGAGCAGGGGGGTCATTTCTCTCCCTTCGGATCGAGCACGTCGCGCAGGCCGTCGCCCAGCAGGTTGAAGGCCAGCGACACGGTGAAGATCGCCAGCCCCGGCATGGTGGCGACCCACCAGTGATCGAGGATGAAGCGGCGGCCCTCGGAAATCATCGCGCCCCATTCGGGGCTGGGCGGCTGGGCGCCGAGCCCGAGGAACCCAAGCCCCGCGGCTGCCAGGATGATCCCCGCCATATCAAGCGTCACCCGCACGATCAGCGACGAGATGCAAAGCGGCCAGATATGCCGGGTGATGATCCGGATCGGACCGGCGCCGTGCAACCGCACCGCGCTGATGAAATCGGCGTTCCGAAGGGTCAGCGTCTCGGCCCGGGCGATCCGGGCATAGGGCGGCCAGGCGGTCAGGGCGATGGCCAGCACCGCATTCTCGATGCCCGCGCCCAGCGCGGCGACGAAGGCCAGCGCCAGCACCAGCCGGGGGAAGGCGAGGAAGATGTCGGTGATCCGCATCAGGACCATGTCGACCCAGCCGCCGAGATAGCCAGAGACGGTGCCGACGATCAGCCCCGCCAGCGGCGCGATCAGGGCGACCAGCGTGACGATGTAAAGCGTGATCCGCGAGCCGTAGATCAGCCGCGAGAGGATGTCGCGCCCCAGCGAGTCCGTGCCCAGCGGATGGCCGGGCGTGCCCAGCGGCTGCAGCCGGGCGGTGAGGTCCTGATAGAAGGGATCATGCGGCGCGATCCAGGGCGCGAGCGCCCCAATCGCCAGCAGCGCGATCAGGATCGCAAGCCCGAACATCGCCATCGGGTTGCGGCGGAAGGCCAGCCAGCCCTGATAAAGGCTCGCCAGCCGGGCCTGCCCCCGCGATTGCGGCGTGTCGGTCAGAAGCCAGGCGCGAAGTCCGGTCATCTCGGTCATTTCGCCCTCGGATCGAAGACCTTGTAAAGCAGGTCGGAAAAGACGTTCAGCAGCACGAAGGCCAGCCCCACCACCACGGTGCCGCCCAGAACCGCGCTCATGTCGGCCGAGAGCAGGGCGTTGGTGATGTAGGACCCGATGCCCGGCCACGAGAAGATGATCTCGGTCAGCACCGACCCTTCCAGAAGCCCGGCATAGCTGAGCGCGATCACCGTGATCAGCTGCACCCGGATGTTGCGGAAGGCATGACCCCAGATCACCGCGCGCTCGCTCAGCCCCTTGACCCGGGCAGTGGTGACATATTCGGCCGACATTTGTTCCAGCATGAAGGACCGGGTCATGCGGCTGATATAGGCGAGGCTGTAATAGCCCAGCAGCGAGGCCGGCAGCACGATATGGCTAAGCGCGTCGCGAAAGACCGTTCCGTCGCCCGCCAGCGCACTGTCGATCAGGATCATGCCCGTGACCGGCTCGATCATGCCGTCATAGAAGATCGACAGCCGCCCCGGCCCGCCGACCCAGCCGAGAATGCCGTAGAAGATCAGAAGCCCCATGAGCCCGAGCCAGAAGATCGGCATCGAATAGCCCACAAGGGCCACCACGCGCGCGATCTGGTCGATCCAGGACCCGCGCCGGACGGCGGCCAGCACGCCCAGCGGCACGCCCAGCAGTACGCCCATCAACGTGCCCAGCGTCGCCAGCTCCAGCGTTGCCGGAAAGACCCGGGCGATGTCTTCGGATACGGGCCGCGCGGTCAGCAGCGAGGTGCCGAAATCGCCCCGGACGACGTCCAGCAGATAGAGCCAGAACTGCACCAGCAGCGGCCGGTCCAGCCCGAGTTCCTGGTAGACCCGGTTATAGACCTCGGGGCTGGCGCGTTCGCCGACGATGGCCAGCACCGGGTCGATGGGCATCACGCGGCCGATCAGGAAGGTGACGAACAGAAGGCCCAGCATGGTGATCGCGATCGATCCCAGCGTCACGCCCGTCCGTTTCACCCAGCGGGGAGGGAAAGGCGCGCGGGCGCGCCCTTCCTGTGCCTTGCCGGTTGCCGACACGTTACTTGGTCACTTTCCAGTAGCTGGCATCGCTGACCGCCAGCCCGGTGGTGAAGTTCTGCACGTTCTCGCGCACGCCGTCCTGCTCGATGTTCTGGAACATGATGGCGAAGGGCGAGATCTCGCGGAACCTGGTCTGGATCTCGTGATACATCTCGGCCCGCCTGGCGGTGTCGCGCTCGGCCACCGCGGCCTCGGTCATCTCGGTCAGCCCGCCCGCGTCCCAGGCGTTGCGCCAGGCCAGGATGCCGCCATTCTGCGCCTCGTCCGAATTGTCGGGGTTGTAGGCGAAGGTCGAGGCATTGGTCTGCGGGTCGGCATAGTCCGGCCCCCAGGTGCCCAGATAGACGTCCAGATCGCGGGCGCGGTACTTGGCCAGCACCTGCTTGCCGGTACCGACCTCGATGTTCAGCTTGACCCCGGCCTGGGCAAAGGTGTTCTGCATCGACTGGGCGATTTCCAGACGTTCCTGCACGTCGCGCACGCCGATGGTCAGCTCCAGCCCGTCGACGCCCGCCTCGGCCAGCAGCGCCTTGGCCTTCTCGACATCGAGCGAGAACGGGTTGTCCTTCACCGCGCCCAGATAGGACTGGGGCAGGAAGTTCTGCTGGACGGTCCACTGCCCCTTGAGGAAGCTGTTCACCATGCCGTCGTAATCGACGAGGTGCTTGAATGCCTCCAGCACCTCGGGCTTTGTCAGCTCGGGGATCTTCTGGTTGAACGAGGCATACATCAGGTAGCCTTTCAGCTCTTCCTGGATCTTGATGCCCTCGGCGCCGGTGATGCCCTGCACGTCCTCGGGGTTGAGGTTGCGCGCGACATCGACATCGCCGCGTTCCAGCAGCAGCCGCTGGGTCGCGCTTTCGGCGATATGGCGCACGATCACCCGCTGCATCGCGGGCGTGCCCTGATAGAAGTCGGGATTGGCCTGCAGGGTCACGGATTCGTTCGGTTTCCAGGCAACGAGGCTGTAGGCGCCCGAGCCCGCCGAATTGGTCTTGAGCCAGTCGTGGCCCATGTCGCCATCGACCTCATGCGCCATCACTGTCGTCTTGTCGACGATCGAGCCGATGGTCGCGGTCAGGCAGTTCAGCACGAAGGAGGTCGCATAGGCCTTGTCGGTGGTGATGACCAGCTTGTTGCCGTCGGCCTTGATGGTTTCCTCGATGTTCTCGGGGGTAAAGCCGAACTGGGTCAGGATGAACGACGGCGTGAGGTTCAGCAGAACCGCGCGGCGCAGCGAGAATTCGGCATCCTCGGCCGTCACCGGGTTGCCCGAGACGAAGCTGACGCCCTCGCGCATGGTGAAGGTGATGGTGCGGCCGTCCTCGCTGACCTCCCAGCTTTCGGCCAGATCGGGCTGGTAGCCGGCCTCGAAATCCAGCGGGTCGAAGTTCACCAGCCGCCCGTAGACGTTGCGCAGCACGTCGCCGCCCGCGAATTCGAAGGTCTCGGCCGGGTCGAGCGTGGTGATGTCGTCGATCCGGTTGGCCACCACCAGCATGTTCGCGGGCGTTTCGGCCCAAAGCGCGGGGGCGGTGCCCGCGAGCGTCGCGGCCAGCGCGGCGCCCGACATCAGCCTTGCAAAAGCGGTCATCTTGGTCGTCCTCTCTGTTGGTCTGTTTTTATGTCGTCTTCCGGCGTCGTTGCGCCGGTCTTGCCCGTCAGTGGCCCCAGGTTTTCTCCAGCACCCTCAGCCAGTTGCCATGGCAGATCCGTTCGATCAGCTCGGGGCCGTAGCCATGCGCCGTCATCGCGGCGCGCAGTGCGGGCAGCCCCGCGGCCGACCCGATCGCGGACGGGATCATCGCCCCGTCGAAATCGGACCCGAGCCCCACGCGAGTCTCGCCGAGCTTGCCCAGCAGATGGTCGAGGTGGCGCAGCATGTCGTCAAGACCGGTATCGATCATGCGCCCGTCGGGTCTCAGAAAGGCCGTCGCATAGTTCAACCCGACCATGCCGTCGCTGGCGGCGATGGCCTCGAGCTGGGCGTCGGTCAGGTTGCGGGCATGGGGGCAGATCGCATGGGCGTTCGAATGGGTCGCGACCAGCGGCGCGTCGGACTGTCTGGCGACGTCCCAGAAGCCCGCCATGGTCATGTGCGACAGATCGATCATGATCTTCAACGCGTTGCAGCGCCGGACCAGCGCCACCCCCAGATCGGTCAGCCCGCCGCCGGTATCGCCGTCGGACGGATAGCGGAACGGTACGCCCTCGCCGAAGATGGTGGGCCGACTCCAGACCGGCCCGAGCGAGCGCAGCCCCGCGCCGTGAAGCACATCAAGGGTGATCATCTCGGGGTCGATGGCCTCGGCACCTTCCATATGCAGGATGGCCGCCAGCTTGTGTTCGACCATCGAGATATGGATTTCCGCGGCGCTGCGGCAGATCTTCAATGCGCCCAGCTCTTCCAGCCGCTCCAGCGTCGCGACCTGAGCCATGGCAACGGTCAGCGCCCGGTCCTGCGGTTCGGGCGGCGGCAGAGGCAGGTCGTAGCTGTCCTGCGCCATCGCCTCTTCATTGTCCTCGCCGCCCTCGGAGGGCACATAGACCGCGAAGAAACCGCCGCCGAGCCCGCCCGCGCGGGCCTTGGGCAGGTCGATATGGCCCGCGTCCCCGGTCAGGAAGGTGTCGGCGGCGGCCGGACCTCCGGCGCGATAGAGTCTGAGAAGAACATCGTTATGGCCGTCGAAAACGGCGGGCAGGGTCTTGGGATCCACGAATGTCTCCGGGATTGACGGGTCAGGGGGTCTGACTTACCCGGCAAGCCTAACGAAAAGATTCGGGGGACGGAAAGCCCGAAAGCGGACCTTGTGGTCAAAAAATGGCGCTTTGCCTGCGGACGCGGCAGCCGGAGGTTTAGGTCATGTTGACAAATGGCGGACCCAGAGACGGATCGACGTGATGTCAATGAAGCCGAGGAAGCTCTCAGCGGTC
>NZ_QNVX01000046.1:0-1504 GCF_003314725.1 Rhodovulum sp. BSW8 | reverse complement strand
CGCGGGGTGGAGCAGCCCGGTAGCTCGTCAGGCTCATAACCTGAAGGTCGTAGGTTCAAATCCTACCCCCGCAACCATAGTCACTTGCCTAACGCCCGCGCTAACACCGCGGGCGTTGGCATTTTGACACATCCCATTGCCGCACAACGACAAAATCGACCCAAGCTCCCCATACAGCTCGATCACATGCCCGTTCGCGGCATCCGCGTCGGGGCTCAGCACGATCTTCTCGATCAGACCGCGCAGGATCTCCACCGCCTCGGGGCGGCTCTCCGGATCGTTCAGCGCAGCCGCCAGATCCGAAACCTTCGCCGCGTAAACATCCGCCAGCCCCGGGTGCAGGACCACCGGGCTCGGCGCGGGCAGGGCGGCCAGTTTTGCTTCAAACGCCGCCTTCTGCGCCTCCAGCGCATCCATCTTCGCCTTCATGCTCGGATGAAACATGCCTTCCGTGATCGCCGTGACGATGTTGTCGATCTCCTTCGTCACCTTCGACAGCGTACGCTCCGCCTCGACCCGTCCGGCCTCGGCCTCGAGCCGATCCTTCTCCATCTCCCGGTGAAACTCCGCGATGAACTCCGCCACCAGGTCAGGATGCATCAGCTGCGTCTTCAGCCCGTCCAGTACACGCGCTTCCAAATCGAGCCGCTTGATGGTCTTGCGATTGGTGCAGGTCCCGGAGTTCCGGGCCGCGGCGCAGCCCAGGCGGCTATCGCTGATCATGATATAGCCCGAGCCGCAGCAGCCGCAGGTCAGAAGCCCCGACAGCAGATAGCGCGGGCGATGGCCGCGCTCGATCTGGGGGGCGTCGGGATCGGCGGCCCGTTCGCTCAGGATATCTTCGCGGATTGCGCCCTGACGCTGTTTGACCCGAGACCAGAGGTCGTCTGCGATGATGCGCAAGGCCGGGGTGTCTTCGGTGATCCAGGCCTCCTGCGGGTTCGGCCGTGCCTGACGTTTGCCGGTATCGGGGTCTTTGACGAAGCGCTGCCGGTTCCCACCAGCTTGCCGATGTAGAGTTCGTTGTTGAGAATGCCCGTGCCGCGCTTCCAGTTCCCGGAGATCGTCGAAAAGGACCAGGTGCCCTTGCCCTTGCCGCCCGAGCGCGGGGCCGGAATGCCATCCCGGTTCAGGCCCGTCGCGATGGTTCGCGCGCTGCGCCCCCGATCATATTCCATGAAAATCCGCCGAATGATCACGGCCTCCGCCGCGTCGATCACCCGGTCTCCGGTCGTGAACGACCCGTCCGGCAGCGGCTGACGGTCCAGACGGTAGCCATAGCTGATCCCGCCCGCCGATTTGCCCGCCTTGACGCGGCCCTCAAGGCCCCGATGCGTCTTCTCGGCCAGGTTGCGCAGGAACAGCGCCGACATCGTGCCGCCAAGCCCGATATGCATCTCGCTGATCTCGCCCTCGGCTTTGGTGATGACCTGCCCCCCGCGAGATCCCTCAGTCTGATGTAGAGTCTGCTCAACCGCGAAGGAGCAGACGCATGCGAAAGAGC
>NZ_QNVX01000045.1:0-1166 GCF_003314725.1 Rhodovulum sp. BSW8 | reverse complement strand
TTGTCTTAAGAATACCCCCGGTTCCCGTGCGATACGGGAGCCGCTGTCCGGCACCTCAAATATGCCGGACAGCGGCGGGGGACGGATCGTTGTGGAGATGGTCGGAGAGGGCCGGTCAGTAGTGTGATCGCCCCCGCCTTTTCGAATGTCCTGAACGGATACATGGGGAAGGCCTCGCGTCCTTGCCCCGAATGACAAGGCCAGGAGGCGAAAAGACTATGACCGACACCATCGGGATCGATATCTCGAAGACCACACTCGACATCTACCGTCTCTCGGACGGCAAACGGGCCCGCTTCGGCAACGACGCGTCCGGCCTGAAGGCCATGCGCAAGTGGCTCGGGGCGGTGCCGCTCCGCGTCGTCTACGAGGCGACCGGGCGCTATCACCGCGATCTGGAGGCGGCGCTTGCGGCTTCTGGCCATCACAACGTCAAGGTGAACCCCGCACGGGCGCGACGCTTCGCGCAGGCGACCGGACAGGGAGCGAAGACCGACCGCGTCGATGCGGAGATGCTTGCACGCATGGGTGCCGTGCTCGGCCTCGAGGCGACCCCGGTCAAGACCGACGAACTGCACGAAATCAAGGAGCTGCATGTCGCTCGGGTTGCTCTGATCAAGGATCGGACGGCCTGCCGGAACCGGATCGGAATGGCGCGCAACAAGATCGTCCTGGCGCAGCTGCGCGCGCGCCTTCGCCAAATCGACACCCAGATCGCGCAGATTGACAAGGAACTGCGCTTCCGGATCAGGGCCGATCCCGGGCTCGCAAGGCGCTACGAGATCCTGACGTCGATCCCCGGCGTCGGGACCGTCGCGGCCATCGCCCTGATCATCGAGATGCCGGAGCTCGGGGCGATGAGCTCGAAGGAAGCTGCGAGCCTCGCAGGCCTCGCACCCATCACGCGGCAGTCGGGAACGTGGAAGGGCAAGGCCCGTATCGGCGGAGGCCGCACTGCTCTCCGTTGCATGCTGTTCATGCCCGCTGTGATCGCGACCCGCTTCAATGCCCCGCTCCAGCAAGTTCACCGGACGCTCATCGCTGCCGGAAAGCCCTGGAAGGTCGCCATCACGGCGGTGATGCGCAAGCTCATCGTCCTCGCCAACGCCCTGATCCGGGACGACCGGAAATGGGCCGAAATCAACCCTTGATCAAAACGGATACTA